>CAYSKY010000250.1:918-5442 GCA_964431425.1 uncultured Burkholderiales bacterium | reverse complement strand
TCGCTGGCAGCCTCGGAAAAACGGCCAAACTCCAGCACTGGCGCGGCTCACATGGCAAAAATGCCCGGAAAGCCGCGCCAGTGCTGGAGTTTGGCCTTATGGAGTCCTGCGTTAGAAGGACAGTTGGGCACCCACCTTGATTCCCCGCGCCGGCAAAGGCGCCAGCAACCGGACGGTATCGATGGATGAGGCATTGTACGCAAGCCGGTTACCGAGATTGTTCAGCTTGGCAAACAGTAGCAACCGCCCCGCAGGCAGCCTGGCCGAATACGAAACGGCGGCATGCACCATGGTGTAACCGAGCGTTGCGCCGCCGAGATCGTTCGCCGGCACACGACTCTGCCTGGCGGCATAGTCCACATCGCCGCGCAGCGACCATGGGCCATGGGACAAGATCAGGGCCTGATTGACCCGCAACGGAGCGATGCGCGGCAGGGGCTCTCCATGCGTCAGGTCCTGCGCGCGCGTCAGGTCAGCCTTCAGTTCCCAGTCCAGCGTCGCCGGTTGGTCCAACAGCCGAATCTTGAGTTCAGCCTCGAAGCCGCTCAGGCGCGCCTTTACTCCCTCATAGCGATATTCCGGGAGAATCCCGGCAGCACAGCCCGATTCGACGGATGTGCCATCGCCGCAATCACTGACGCCCAGGTTTCCCTCGGCATCGCGGTCGACCCCGGAGCGTCGCAGCGCAATGTAATTGTCGAAGCGGTTAACGAACACGCCGAGTCGCGCGCTCGATTTGCGTTGCGCGCCCCACTTCCACTGGATGCCGGCATCGAATGCATTGGACTTTTCACGCTGCAAGCCGGCATCGCCGAGTTCATACGCCGCTGTGGCCAGATGCGGACCGTCGGCAAACAACTCATAGAATGCCGGGCCGCGCTGGCTGTGCGCGATGCTGGCCGTCAACCCAATGTCGGCATCAACCCTGTACAGGAGCGCGCCGGAGGCGCTGAAAAGATCAAACGTCTTGTTCGCCACCGCACCGAAGCGCGCAATGCCGCTGCCGGCCGTGCCGTCGGAGTTGACGCGGCTTTTTTCTGCGCGCCCACCGAAAGTCAGCTTCCATCGCCCAAGTTCGGCTTCCTCATAGGCAAAAGCCGCCGTGCTGCGGGAACGCGTTGCCGGCACAAACGCTTCCTCGCCCAGCGCAGCAAACTTGAACGACTCCGCCTGGACCCCAACCACACCAGACAGCGGCCCGAGCTTCGGGTGCCGCACCTCCAGCCGGAAGTCGTCGCCGGTGTTGGTGAACCGGGTACCGATCACCGCCCCCTCAAGTTCGACGTGCTCATAGTCGGTGCGGCCCCAACGCAGCGACACGTTCTCCACCACACCGGGCAGGTCGCCCAATTCGGCTTCGAGGGTCGTGCGCGACTGCTTCATGTCGATCTTTACGTCCGGTTCCGCCACCGTGCCATACAACGTTCGGTACTCGGAACGGGAAACACCAACGTGCCCGGACTTGAAGGTCATTGAAGCGCCCAGCGCACCGCCCTTGCTGCGGCTCGCGGAATTCACAATGCGGTCTCCCAGCCCGGCCGCAGACGGTACCCGATAGTCATCCGTGGTGCGGTGAAATCCGTCGGCGTGCAGCGCAAAGGCCTCGTTTCCGGCTTCCATCAGCGCGGACACACCGCGCTCCCGCTCCGACCCGCCTGCGCGTGCTTCAAAGGTCCCGCCAACGCCGCGAATGGGTTCCTTGGGAATGCGGTTGTCGATGACATTGACCACGCCGCCGATGGCCCCTCCCCCGTAGAGCAGGGCCGCCGGGCCGCGCAAAACCTCCACGCGCTCAATGGCCAGCGGGTCGATGGCCGCGTTGTGGTCAAAGCTGACGTTGGAAGCATCAAAGGATGCCCCGGAGTTGTTCAGCACGCGGATGCGATCGCCATCCAGTCCGCGAATCACCGGCCGGCCGGCATTCGGCCCAAAAGCGGCGTTCGCCACACCCGCCATGCCATCCAGTGTTTCGCCCAGTGTAGAGCCACGCTTGAGCACCAGGTCATCGCTGCTCAGCGTGGAAACCGGCACCACCACTTCACTGCTCTTGAGGGGGTTACCGGTGACGACAATCTCGTCGAGTTTTTTTGCAGGCGCCTTTCCGCTTTCAGGCTGCCCGGTTTGCTGCGCGGCCGCGCTCGCGACCATGATCAATGACGGCACCAGCGCCGTCCGGCAAAAAGTCTTCTTCATGATGTTCCATTCGCAAAAGCACAGGGATCGATCCGCGTTTCATCGCGCGGATCGCCGTTATCGACAGTGCTTCAGGAGCGCGGTGGGGCGCGTGCGCGAAATGGATCTGGCTGAGAAGCCGGTGGGACCGCAGGCAGGTTGCAGGCAACGCGCTCACGCACGGGAGCATCCGCCTTGAAAAGCGGCGGCAGCTTGCCCGGGTTGCTATCGAGCGAAAACGCTGCGGCCCAGTCGTCGCAGGCGCCACCCTGGTCATGCCCGAACAGGGATGCAAGGCGTTGTGCGGTTGCACTGTAGCCCGCGCTGACCGCGCCATTGGATTCTGCACGAACTCCGGCATGCGCCACTGCATGCAGAGGCACCAACAGAAGCGAAGTGGCCTGCGCCAACAGCAGCAGCCAGGCTACCAACTGACGGCATAAGATTCGGCGAAAACCTCGCAGATTTGACAGCAGTGGGCGCAAGTTTTAGAGGAGACGGTCAGTGAAGGGGTAGGCAGATCTCCAGCGAACGCATTGCTTCAGTACTTGGGCGCTAATGCCACGCTGTTGCATAAGTGTAGCACGCTGGGCCCGCGGGCCAATGTGACCTGAACGGTTGGGATCAACCGTTTACGTGCGATAACGAACGGAAACGCGGCGAACGATCGTCCAGACTTGAACCGCCGCCACAACATGCCGCAGAGCCTGTCGGCAGTACCGTTTGCATACCATCCGCCGCTACCGGCCATGCCAGCACTTTCCAATTCGGCACTACAAATCCAAATCGGCGCCTTGCAAAGTGCAATGCTGCGTAGCGCCAATTTCTCCTACGTGGCCACCGACCCCAGGGGCGTGATCCAGCTATTCAACCTGGGGGCCGAGCGCATGTTGGGTTACGCGGCGGACGAGGTGGTCAACGCTCTGACGCCGGCCCACTTTGCCGACCCGGCTGAACTGATCGCGCGGGCGGATGCATTGAGTCACGAGCAGGCCGAATTGATCAAACCGGGTTTTGAGGCGATGGTCTACAAGGCCTCGCGCGGCATTGAGGACATCGACGAACTTACCGTCGTTCGCAAGGACGGCACCCGCGTATCCGCTTCGTTCTCCATCACTGCCCTGCGCGACCACGACGACGCAATCATCGGCTATTTGCTCATCGGCACCGACAACACCGCGCGCCGCCAGGCGCAATTCATGGAAGTGCGCTATCGCCGGCTATTCGAATCGGCCATGGACGGCATCCTGATTCTCAATGCGGAAACCGGCATGGTCATGGAGGCCAACCCGTTCATCGCCGACCTGTTGGGCTACTCCATTGACGACATGCGGGAAAAGTACATCTGGGACCTGGGCTCCTTTCGCAATATCGCCGCAAACAAGGAAAAATTCCTGGAACTCCAGCAGCAGGACTACGTTCGCTATGATGACCTGCCCCTCGAATCCGTGGATGGAAAGAAGATCCATGTCGAGTTCGTCAGCAACGTTTACCTCGAGGGCGAAATCCGTGTGATCCAGTGCAACGTGCGCGACATCACTGCGCGCAAGGCTGTGGAGACGCAGGTTCGCCAGCTATCCCTGGCGGTCGAGCAGAGTTCAGAAAGCATCGTGATTACCAACGTCGACGCACAGATGGAATATGTCAACCAGACATTTCTCGATGAAACCGGCTATTCGCGCAGCGAAGTGATAGGCCAGAATCCGCGCATGCTGCAATCGGGCAAAACACCCCGCGCATCCTATGAGGCGATGTGGCGTGCGCTCACCGGCGGCCGGATATGGCATGGCGAGTTGTACAACCGCCACAAGGATGGCACGGAATACGTGGAATCGGCCGTCATCACCCCTCTGCGGGAACCGAACGGCACGGTCAGTCATTACGTGGCAGTCAAGGAAAACATCACTGAAAAACAGCGCATCGCGCTGGAGCTTGAGGGCCATCGGCAAAACCTCGAAATGCTGGTTGTGCAAAGGACAACCGAACTGGTTGCCGCGCGCCAGCAAGCCGAGGCCGCGAGCCGGGCGAAGAGTGCCTTCCTTGCCAACATGAGCCACGAGATTCGCACACCGATCAACGGAATCCTTGGCATGGCACATCTGCTCAGACGCGGCGAGGTGACGCTCAAGCAGACCGAGCGGCTCGACCAGATCGATACCTCGGCACAACACCTGCTCAGCATCATCAACAACATTCTCGACATTTCAAAGATCGAAGCCGGAAAGTTTGTACTGGCCGATGAGCCCGTCATCATCAGCAGTCTTCTCTCGGGGATCAGCGCCATGGTGTCGCAGCAGGCGCTGCAGAAAGGAATCAGGCTGTTGGTCGAGACAGAAGCCCTGCCCTATAACC
>CAYSKY010000250.1:0-908 GCA_964431425.1 uncultured Burkholderiales bacterium | reverse complement strand
GTGGTGACCCCACGCGCCTGCAGCAGGCGCTACTGAACTATGCGGCCAATGCGATCCGCTTCACGGAGCACGGGTCGGTCACCCTGCGTGCCGTCAAGGTATCCGAGTCCGATGAGGCTGTGAAACTGTGCTTCGAAGTTCAGGACACCGGCGTCGGCATTTCACACGAAGCAATGCAGCGGCTGTTTGCCGCGTTTGAGCAGGCGGATAACTCGAACACGCGAAAGTACGGCGGGACCGGCCTGGGCCTCGCCATCACCCGGCGCCTGGCGGAACTCATGGGCGGCGAGGCGGGTGCGAAAAGCACGCCGGGGGCGGGGAGCACCTTTTGGTTCACAGCCAATCTGGCGAAAGGCGAACCGGCCGGCGCGCTCGATATCCTGTCCGGTGCGGACGCGATTGGAGAACTGCGCAAACGATATGCAGGAAAGCGTGTTCTGGTGGCCGATGATGAACCCATCAATCGCGAAGTGGCCAAGATGCTGCTTGAAGAAGCCGGACTGGCCGTCGACACCGCAGACGACGGCGCCGAGGCCGTCGCCATGGCGTCTCAAACGCGTTATGCGGCGATTTTCATGGACGTGCAGATGCCGGATGTGGACGGCCTCGAGGCGACTCGGCGACTTCGGGCGCAGCCGGAAACCAACTCGGTGCCGATCATCGCCATCACCGCGAGCGCGTTTACCGAGGACAAGACGCGCTGCCTCGCGGCAGGGATGAGCGATGTGCTGATCAAGCCCTATCACCCGGACGCGCTGTTTGCCAGCCTGCTGCATTGGCTTGACCAACCCCAGCCGCCAGAGACGCGCCGGCCGGACTGAAAAGAAAACGGCCCAGTCGTGAAACTGGGCCGTTGCTTTGTCTGGCTCCCCGACCTGGGCTCGAACCAGGGACCTGCGGATTAACAG
>CAYSKY010000249.1:0-5456 GCA_964431425.1 uncultured Burkholderiales bacterium | reverse complement strand
CAACGGGCTGTTGCTGTCGGCCAGCCGAACGCAGCCCGCCTGCCGGGTCGCGTGACCACCGGCATTCTGCTGGCGGCCGGTGCCGGGCGCCGTTTCGGGCCGGGCTCGCAGAAATTGTTGGCCATCCTGCCCGATGGAAGCACCGTGGTCGAAGCCGCCGCGGCACATCTGCGCGAAGCCTGCGATCGCGTCATTGCCGTGGCACGCCGCGACCCGCGGCTGCTGGAAACGCTGCACGCCGCCGGCTGCGAGGTCATCATCAATGAGCGCGCCGACGAAGGCATGGGTACCAGCATCGCGGTCGGGGTGGCCGCCTCGGCGGATGCCGATGGCTGGCTGATTGCGCTGGCGGACATGCCCTATATCCGGCCGGACACCATCCGGACAATTCTTGCGGCGGATACGGCTGACGGGAACATCGTCATGCCGGCATTCGAAGGACGCCGCGGACATCCGGTACGATTTGCACCATGCCACGGGCCCGCGTTGCGTGCACTCGAGGGCGACCAGGGCGCGCGCAGTGTCGTCGAACGCAACGCGCACCGGTTGGTGATCATCGAAACGCGCGATCCCGGCGTGCTGGCGGACGTGGATACACCCGCAGACCTCCGCCGCAGCTGAGTACCCGCCGCCGCAATCGGGCATGCCGCGGTTGCAATCGGCTACGACGTGGCGCAATCATCGCGCTTAACCTTCCGATACCTCACGTTCGGGAACAATGGTATGCAAGGCGCAAAACGCATTCTGACAATGCTGGTCGCAAGCAGCGCCGTGGCAACGGCCCAGATACCTGCCGCACCAGCGCCGGTGCCGGTGAAACCCCGGCCTGTGCCGTGTGTGGCGGCGGAATACCGCCAGTTCGATTTCTGGATCGGCGACTGGGATGTGTTTATGCCGGACGGCCGGTTGGCCGGCAGCAACCGCATCGAGCCGGTGCTCAATGGCTGCGTGCTGCACGAGCACTGGCTGGGCGGCAACCTGGCCGGCGAAAGTTTCAACGCATGGGATGCACGCCGCAAACACTGGCACCAGACCTGGGTTGACGCGGCCGGAAGCGTGCTGCTGCTGGAGGGCCGCTTTGACGGAAGCACCATGACACTGTCCGACGCCGCCGTGCCGGACAAGCCCGATGGCCGTGCCATCAACGAAATCCGCTGGACCCCGAATGCCGATGGCTCGGTGCGTCAGCACTGGCGCACCTCTGCCGACGGGGGGCAGACCTGGACGAGCGTGTTTGACGGCCGCTATGTACGTGCCGCACGGCCCCAGCCGGTGCGGGCCGCCGCACCCGGCCGAGACTAGCGGGATACGACCGGACTAGTACCGGCGGCGGTTGGTGTGCGCGGCGGGATATCGTGCGACGGCGGCTCCACATACTGGCTGGTGCCGCTCAACACAGCGAGGTTGATCGCGTCATAACCGCGCTCGATCAAATCGTCGACGGTCTCATCGTCGCCGCTGCAATGCACCGCGCCGATGTGCGCGCCCAGCAGGAAGTGGCTGCCCTCACACTGGAAAGGCTGGTCCAGGCTTTGCCCGATCGCCACCATCAAGGCGCGCAGGGTGCGCGGATCGGTGACCGGTGCGGTGACGACGGCAAATTCGTCGCCCCCCAGGTGCGCCACCAGGCCCTGGGCTCCCGCACATTTGCGCAGGCGGACGCCGAAGTCGGCCAGCACCCTGCCGGCAACCTGCGCACCGTAGCCATGACGAATTTCCTGCAGCCGGTCGATCTCAACCATGAGCAAGGCAAACGGCACACGGTTGCGGCGGACCATCGCCATGGAACGTTCCAGCTGGGCCTCAAGCGCCTGCCGGTTTGACACGCGGGTGACGAAATCGCAGCTGCTGTCGCCGGGCCCGGCTGGCACCGTCTTGCGGGATGAAATATCGTTGGCAAGCACGATTATCCGGGGCTCCGGCGTGCCGGGGGCCACGGAGGCGCGCACCTCCACAGGATAGACACTGCCGTCGCGGCGGAAATGCTCGGCTTCAAAGGTCATCGCGGTGGCCCCGGAATCGCCGGTACCGAGACGGGCCAGTTCCTGCAGGGGGTAGCCGGCAACGATGGAAGACAAGCGGATGCCATCCAGATCGCCGCCCTGGTATCCGAGGTGCTGAAGCGCACCGGCACTGGCGTGCAGCACGCAGTCGCGCGCCGGGGAAATGACCAGGATTTCGTCGAAGGCCTGGCCAAGAAGGACGCCGAGCTGGTTTGCCTCGGCTGCGATCCGGCGTTGCTCCAGCAGCGTGGTGGCGATCACGGCAAGATCCATCATCGCGGCCCGCTGCGAATCATCGAGCTGGCGGCGCCGGTAGTCGATGGCGCAAAGCGCGCCCAGCGCGTGGCCGTTGGAGTCGATCAATGGCACGCCGGCGTAGAAGCGCACATGCGGTTCACCGGTGACCAGTGGATTGCGGGCAAAGCGCATGTCGGCGCGCGTGTCCGGCACTTCCATCAGTTGCGCGCCGAGGATGGTGTGGGTGCATAGCGAAAGCTCCCGCGGTGTTTCACGGGCGCCGCCGTCGCCGGCGACGGATTTGTACCATTGGCGGTTTTCATCGACCAGGCTGATCACGGCCAGTGGTACGCCGCAGACCCGCGCAACCTGGCGGGTGATGGCGTCATAGGCTTCCTCGGGCGGCGTGTCCAGTATCTGCAGGGTCTGCAGGGCGCCCAGGCGTGCGGTTTCATTGGCGGGCAGCGCCAGTTTGAGTGCGTTCAGTTCTACATGGGCGGAGGCGGCATTCATGGGCGGTTTCCTTGTTGCAGCACGTGCAGGCGGACGGGCGTGGATCACATTATTCAAGCCGCCGGCACCACCACCCATCGGGAATTTCCCCCGACAGGGCCGCCAAAAACCCGAATGTCCCGGCAGCAGGACGACGGCATTCCCACCGGTCCGGGAGGACTGTGCTTGGAGTAGAGTAGCGGGAGAATGAACGCCGCCGCCTCACCCGATGCACGCACCATCTCCGCCCACAGATTCGGCCCGCCCGTTCAGGCGGCCGCCCCTGTGTTCCGGGAGCGACCATGAACGCTCCCGATAAACCCCACTTCGCTCTACTGCTGGTTGAGGCAGCGGCGGAAGTGCCGGGCCTTCAAGCTGCCCTGCGGGGCGCGCCGTTCACCTTTGAAACCCAGCAGGTGGCGACGGAATCCGCGTTTCGCGCTGCGCTGGCCGAGCGCCCGCCGGATATGGTGATCAGCGCCGCCCATCTGGCGGGCACCAGTGCATCGTGCATGCTTGCGGTGCTACGCGAATCAGGCCGCGACATCCCGCTGATCGTGATTTCAGAAGAAGCCAGCGAACAGGTCGCCGCGGAGGCGTTCGGCGCCGGGGCGGTCGATTGCATCCCCCGCAGCTGGCTCGGCCGCCTGCCCAGTGCCATCCAGACCGCCATCGAGGGCCACATCGCCCGTGTCCGTCGCGCTGACGCTGAACGGGCGCTGCTGGCGAGCGAAGCCATGAAGCGGGGGATCCTCAATTCGCTCAGCAGCCGTATCGCTGTTCTGGACGGGAGCGGCACGATCGTGGCCGTGAACAAGGCCTGGGAGGAATTCGGCGACGCACAGATGGAAGTGTTCCAGTCCTCGCCGGCCGTCGGTACGAATTACGGTGTGATGCTGGAAGAGGCGCTGCCGGCCGCGGATGCCACCACCGCGCGCGGCATCCGCGAACTGCTGGGAGTGATCCGCCGTGAGCTGCCGATCGGTATCCTCGAATATACGGTCACGGTACATGGCCGCATGCGCTGGTTTGTGGCGCGGGCGACGCCGCTGGAGCAGAGCGCCGAAGGCACTGTCATCTCCCACGAGGAATCCACCGACCGCATGCTGTCGCACGTGGCGCTGCAGAACGCCAACCAGCGCCTGCAGATGCTGTCCAAACGGGTGCTGACGGTCAACGAGGAGGAGCGCCGCTACATGTCGCGTGAACTTCACGACGACATCGGCCAGTCGCTGACTGCGCTGAAAATCGGCCTGCACCGCGTGGCACAGCGCTGCAGCGAAGACCTCAAGCCGATGGTCACGGAATGCCTGAAGATCGCCGGCGCCACGCTGGAGACGGTGCGCAACCTGTCCCACGAGCTGCGGCCCCCCCAACTGGATCAGCTGGGTCTGGAAGATGCGCTGGGCTGGCTGGCGGAGCGCCAGCGCACGGCCACCGGCCTCAAGATCGAATGCCTCTGCAGCGGGCTGCCGGCGCGTTTGCCGACCGAACTGGAAAGCGCCTGTTACCGCATCACGCAGGAGGCCATCAGCAACGTCGCCCGGCACGCCAAGGCGGGCAACATTTACATCGTTGTCGAGGCCACGGAGCACCTGCTGAAACTGACCATCCGTGACGATGGCGTGGGCTTTGATCCCGATGAAGCGCGGCAGCAGGCGCTTAAATCAGGTAGTCTTGGGCTGATAAGCATGGAAGAACGCGCCCAATTGGCGGGCGGCCGGATCAAGATGCGCACTGTCAAGGGGGCGGGCACCACGATCAAGGCCACTTTCGCCCTCAGTCCGGTGCCTGCGGAGAACCAATGAGCAACATCAGAATATTGCTGGCCGACGATCATGTGCTCGTGCTCGCCGGCATCCGCGGCCTTATTGAGGAGATCGAGGGCGCACAAATCATCGCCGAGGCCACCAACGGCCGCGAGGCCGTAACGCTGGCGCGCCAGCATCATCCCGACCTCGTCGTCATGGATATCTCGATGAAGGAGCTGAACGGCATCGAGGCCACGGCGCAGATCAAGGCAGAACTGCCCGACACGCGGGTCCTGATCCTTTCCATGCACACCACCGAGGATTTTGTGAGGCGCGCCATCCGTGCCGGCGCCTCCGGCTATCTGGTCAAGGATTCGGCGCCGCTGGACCTGCAAATGGCGATCGCCGCCGTCATGCGCAACGAAATCTACCTGTCGCCGCGCATTTCCAAGCACGTGGTGGCCGGGTTCTTGGGCGGCAATGGCAGCCCGGAGGCCTCTTCACTGGATGCACTGACCTCGCGTCAGCGGGAAATCCTGCAGATGGTGGCCGAGGGCAAGAGCACCAAGGAAATCGCATTCGAACTGGATGTCAGCGTGAAGACGGTGGAAACGCACCGTGCTGCGCTGATGGAGCGCCTCGACATCCGCGACGTGGCGGGCCTTGTGATGTACGCGGTACGCCACGGCCTGGTCAGCGTCGACAGCACCGACTAGGCCGAAGCCGTCACTGCGGGCGCTCAGCCCGGTTTGCGATATTTCTCGCCTGCCTCGATGCGGGTTTTCATGATGTTCTGCGGGGGCGGCAGCGGACAGGTCGTGAACTCGGAAAACGCGCAGGGCGGGTTGTAGGCCTTGTTGAAATCCAGCATGAAGGTTTCATTCGGCTTGGGCCGTTGCTCGACATACAGGAAACGTGAGGGCCGATAGGTGGTGTCGCCGGACGTGCCGTCGCGCATCACGAAGAACAAGCC
>CAYSKY010000248.1:592-5470 GCA_964431425.1 uncultured Burkholderiales bacterium | reverse complement strand
CCTCACGGCCACACCGACCGCCGGTTCCACCTTCACCGGCTGGAGCGGCGGCGGCTGTTCCGGTACCGGCACTTGCAACGTCACCGTCAGCGCGGCCACCGCGGTCACCGCCACGTTCACGCTGCAAACGTTCACGCTGCCGCTCACCAAGGCCGGCAATGGCAGCGGGACGGTTACGTCGTCGCCGGCGGGTATCAATTGCGGCGCCACCTGTGGCGCCAGCTATAACTTTGGCACCAGCGTGACACTGACCGCCGCGCCCACTGCCGGCTCCACATTCACCGGCTGGAGCGGCGGTGGCTGTTCCGGCACCGGCACCTGCAATGTCACGGTCAGCGCAGCTACTGCCGTCACGGCCACATTCACGCTGCAGCAGTTTGCGGTAACCGTGTCCAAGGCGGGCAATGGCGCGGGGTCGGTCACGTCGTCGCCGGCTGGCATCAACTGCGGCCCGACCTGCAGTGCAAATTTTAACTTTGGCACCGTCGTGACACTGACTGCGGCACCCACCGCCGGCTCCACCTTTACTGGCTGGAGCGGCGGCGGCTGTACCGGCACCGGCACCTGCAATGTCACCGTCAGCGCGGCCACCTCCGTCACCGCCACCTTCACGCTGCAGACGTTCACCCTGACCACCGCCAAGTCCGGCACCGGAACCGGCACCATCACCGGCACCGGCATCAGTTGCGGCGTGGACTGCTCGGAACTGGTGAACTTCGGCACGACCGTGGTGTTGACCGCTGCGCCAGATGGCACCTCCTCGTTCGCTGGCTGGAGCGGCGGCGGCTGTACCGGCACCGGCACCTGCAGCGTCACGGTCTCGGCGGCCACCACGGTCACGGCCACGTTTACGCTGCTGCCGGTCACGCTGACGGTGGCCACTGCAGGCAACGGCACCGGCAGCGTCGCCGGTACCGGCATCGCCTGCCCCGGCGACTGTGCCGAGACGGTGGCGCCGGGAACAGTGGTGGCACTTACCGCCACACCGAATGCGGGATCAACGTTCACCGGCTGGAGCGGTGGCGGCTGTTCGGGCACGGGAACGTGCAGTGTCACGGTCAGTGCTGCCACCAGCGTCACCGCCACCTTCACGCTGCAATCGTTCACGCTGAACCTCACGCGCTCCGGCGCAGGCACCGGCACCGTCACATCCAGTCCGGCCGGCACCGCCTGCGGCGCGACCTGCGCGTCGGTGTTCAACTTCGGCACCGTGGTGGCGCTTACCGCCTCACCTGCAGTCGGCTCCACATTTACTGGATGGAGCGGCGGTGGCTGCAGCGGCACCGGCAGCTGTAACGTCACCATCTCGGCGGCCGCGACGGTGAACGCCGCGTTTGCCATCGCCACCAATCCGCCGGGTGCCCCCACGTCGGTGTCGGCCACAGCCGGCAATGCACTGGCACTCGTAAATTTCGCGGCGCCTCTGTCCGATGGCGGCTCGCCGGTGACCAACTACACCGCCACCTGCGGCGCGGCCACGCCGGTGTCTGGCGCCACCTCACCCATCACGGTGACGGGCCTCGCCAACGGCGTGGCGGTCACCTGTTCTGTGACCGCGACCAACATCAACGGTACTGGCCTCGGCGCCACCAGCAACAGTGTCACACCATCGGCGGGGGCAGCGATCGCACTTTCCAGCGTGGTGTCACGCAAGAGCCATGGTGCGGCGGGCAACCAGGACCTCACGGTGGCGTTCGCCACGCCGCTGGCCGGGCTGATCACCGTTGAGCCGCGCACCAACAGCAACGGACACACCCTGCGCTTTACGTTCAATGTGCCGGTCAATTCGGTGGGGACGGCCACGGTCACCGACGGCACCAGTTCCATCGGCACCGCCAGCGCCAGTGCGGACGGCTCCAACGTGGTCACCGTGACGCTGACCGGCGTGCCGGATAGCCGCCGCGCGCAAGTGTCGGTGAACAACGTCAACGGCAACTTCCTCGCGCAGGCCAACATCGGGTTCCTGGTGGGGGATGTCACCGGCAACGGCAAAGTCAACGCCACCGATCTCAGCGCCATCAAGGCGCGCAGCGGCCAGTCAGCCACGACGGCGGCGCTCTATGACATCAAGGGATCAGGCACCGTGGATACCACCGACGTGGCTGCCGCAAAGGCACGATCGGGGCAGCGACTGCCGTAGCGGGCGGCCGTTGCCAAATTGGGAACTTCCACGAAGCAACTGCGCACCGGGAAAGAAGCACCTTCCCCGGCGGAGGCCGGGGCCTAATTTCGATTTTCGACATTGCTAGAACTTGGGCCAATCCGCTGCATCGGATTGGCGTTTGCCAGGCGCGGAGCTTGCTCCGCAAATTCCCTGGCAAACCCCCGGCCTTCGCCGGGGAAGGAATATTTCGCGCCGGACCAATGGCTGCCAGATCAGCATAGTTTACGAAAACGAAAACCCCAGCATTGGCGCGGCTTTCCGGGCATTTTTGCCCTGGAGACCGCGCCAATGCTGGGGTTTCGTGTTTTAGTGCGGGCCTATTGAGCCCGCTGCGTTACTGCGGTCAGTGACCCTTGCCTGCGCTATCACCCCACAGTTGCTTGAGTCGCACATCGCGCCCGCAGCCGTTGCGATAGAACTTGTAACGCACCGGATTCTTTTGGTAGTAGTCCTGGTGGTAATCCTCGGCCGGATAGAACTGCGTGGCCGCGGTGATCTCGGTGACGATGGGCTCCTTGAACGGCTTGCTCTTGGCCAGCGCCGCCTTTGAAGCTTCAGCCGCTTTCTTCTGCGCGTCATCGACGTAGAAAATGCCGGTGCGGTATTGCGTACCTTTGTCGCAGAACTGCCCGTCCTTCTCGGTCGGGTCAATGTTGCGCCAGAACACATCCAGCAGTTTTTCCACGCTGACTTTGGACGGATCGAAAGTGATCTCGACGGCTTCGGTATGGCCGGTGCTGCCGCTGGAAACCTGCTGGTAGGTCGGGTCTTTCTTGCTGCCACCGATGTAGCCGGAGATGGTCGAAACCACGCCGGGCAGCGCATCGAACGGCGGCTCCATGCACCAGAAGCAGCCGCCGGCAAAAACAATGCGCGCCGTGGAGGCCGGCTTCGCGGGCGCGGCCGGTTGCGCCAGCGCGACCGCACCGGCCATGCCGAAACCGGCGAGCAGCAATAGCGGGGAAAACTTTTTCAGCAATCGGATCACGGGGAAAACTCCAGGTTGGGAAACAATTCAGTGGCAGGTTGGTCGTAGAAATCACAGCGACCTTGCATCGAAGACTACGACACCGCCGCCACGCCGGATGCACGGCAGGCAATGCGGCACGGCGCCGGGATGCAGTATGCTGATTATCAGACAACACAACCTGCAAAAAGATGCGTACCTACCCTTATCGATTGGTCAATGTGTTCGCCGAATCCGTGTTCGGCGGCAACCCGCTATGCGTGTTTGAGTCCGCCGACGGGCTCAGCAGCGAGGAAATGCAGGCGCTGGCCCTGCAGTTCAATCTCTCTGAAACCACGTTCATCATGCCCGCCGACGGTGCCACGGCACGCGTGCGCATTTTCACCCCGACGTTTGAGATGGCCTTTGCCGGCCACCCCACTCTCGGCACCGCCCACGTGGTGCGCGACCTGTTCATCTGCGGCGACAGCCTGACGCTGGACATGAAGGCCGGGCGAATCCCAGTCTCGGCGGAAGGCGATGTGTGGACACTGACGGCAAACCCACCGGCCTTTCGCGACCCCGGCTTTTCGCGTGCCCAAACTGCCGCCATGCTGGGCCTGACGGAGGCTGATGTGCTGGACGGCGCGCGTTGGGTGAACACGGGCTCGGAACAACTCATCATCCCCCTCGCCACTGCGGATGCCGTGCAGCGCTGCCAACCTGTGGCCGACCTGCTGCGCGCCGTCAGCAGCGAGATCGGCCGCTCCATGGCGTATGTGTTTGCACCCAACGGCGAAGGCCGCCTGCTGTCGCGGTTCTTTTTTATGAAGCACAGCAGCATCATCGAAGACCCGGGCACCGGCTCCGCTACCGCCAATCTCGGCGGGTGGTTCCTGGGTCGCAGCGAGCATCCGGTGCAGTTCGCGATTGAACAGGGGGCGGCCGTCAATCGTAGCTGCCATCTGGGGCTGCGGGTGGATGCAGAGGGAAAAACTTACGTCAGCGGGCGGGTGATCGAGATCGGGCGGGGGGAGATTCGGTTGCCGTGAACTGTTGGTTGTTGACCAACTTTCCAATTGTTGGCTGCAGATTTCCCCAACGCGCTGCCGTCGGTGGCTTGAATGTTCGCAACCCGGAGCGGGCACCGAAAATCCCCCTCAATCCCCCTTTACGAAAGGGGGAAGACGCCGAATCTGGCGGCACGATGCAGAAATGCGCCCCGCTCGCCACCCACCTGAAGCAGGGCTGTCGCGGCTGGAGCACGCGCGCTCAACTCGGACCTTTGACGCTGCGCCTCCCCCTTTCCTAAAGGGGGACTGAGGGGGATTTGCAGTTCTTGCATCGCGACGCGCCCGAAACTGGAAAACTGCCCCGCCAGCGGACCTCCCGACCCCAGTCCTACCCCGCCAGGTCGTACGCCTGCTTCAGCCACCCTTTCACCGCGAGGTCAAAGTCCTCGACTTTGGTGATGCGCACGCGATGGCTCACCATGCCGTTCCAGGTGCCGGCCGCTTCCAGTTTGCCTTCGGGCGGCACGTTGCCGAGTTTGATGCCGATATCAATGCGGGTGGCGGTAGAAGGCTCAACCAGCGCGAACTGCTTTGCGCGGCGCAGGCTCATGTAGCCCTTCTTCGGTGCGAATTCGATGTCGCGGCCAAAGGTGTTCACGGTTTTGGCGATGGCGTCGTATATCGGGCGAAGCTCGCGCTTGGGACCGGCGAACATGGCGTCGAGCGGATCTTCCTCGGCCACGGTGTCGGGACTG
>CAYSKY010000248.1:0-582 GCA_964431425.1 uncultured Burkholderiales bacterium | reverse complement strand
CCATCGGCCCTTCGCTTTTCAGATACGCCACGATATCGCTGTGCTTGTCGGTGCCGAGGCTTCTGGCCACGTGCACCCACGCCGCGAACGATTTGCCGGTGCGCTCCTCCAGGTTGCGGCGCATGGACGCCACCGCATCGTAGGGCTCCGCCGCCGGCTTCTTCAAGCGGCTTTCACCGGCGCGTTTTTCACTTCTCGGCGCAGCACCTTGCCCACGTTGGTCTTGGGCAGATCGGCCCAGAACTCGACGATCTTCGGCACCTTGTAGCCGGTTAGGTTGGCCTTGCAGTGTTCCAGCACCTTCTCGCGGGTAAGTCCGGGGTCTTTTTTGACGATGACCACACGCACCACCTCGCCGGATTTCTCGTCGGGTGCCGCTACGGCGCACACTTCGAGCACGCCGGGACATGTCGCCACCACGTCCTCGATCTCATTCGGATACACGTTGAAGCCCGACACCAGGATCATGTCTTTCTTGCGGTCGACAATCTTGAAGTAGCCGCGCTCGTCCATGATGCCGATATCGCCGGTCTTGAAGGCGCCGTCGGCGGTCATCACATTGGCGGTCTCTGCCGGCCGCTG
>CAYSKY010000247.1:0-5486 GCA_964431425.1 uncultured Burkholderiales bacterium | reverse complement strand
TCATTGATGCAGAGGATTGCGCAATAGTTCCAAGAATCGATGCTAGGTCTTTCTAAGGAAACAGCGGTAACTTGACGTAGCAAAGCGTCATCGTGGCAACGAAACAAGATGCGAACGCGAACCAAGGCCGCAAAATCATGCTCACACGTCCTTACCGAAAGTAGGGCCTAAGTAACTCACTCTTGTTAGTGTAGGCGGACTCTATAGCGCTGTATAGCTCTGCTGAGTCGGGATAATGGCCGTAAATTTCCACAACCACACGGTCGGATATCGTGTCTACAAATAAGTCGATCGGTTCGTCCTCTTCTTCCATACGTACTCGCAGCGAGCGTGTTGACGGCGCAACTCGAAGTTGCTGGATAACTCGTTTGGCAGCCGCACCTAAAGTGTCCCTGCCAGCGGATACCGTCACTTTGATCGTGGCGCCGTCAACGTGATTGAGGAGGTCCATGGTGGACTGCGTCCACGTCGGCGTCCTGGCGGGCATAGATATGGGGCGTGCAACCGAAACATCAAAGGATTTGATAGCGCCACCCTCCAGTACGCGCTGCAGCGCGTCGCTTCCGGTGATAGGAAGTACCGCAAAGCTATCGTTAAGTAGTTGGCTGACGTACGCCTCGAATCGGCTGACAAAGCCTACATCGGTATTGACCTGCCATACGAGGATGTCAGTTTTTGCCTTGTAGATAAAGTGGCACTTTTCAATGAGCCGGTCGCTTGCGTCCAAACCAAGAGCGGATTCCTCGTCCTCCGCGTTAATCTTGTGTGGAGCATCACTCCGTAAACGACCGAACACGCCAGCCCAGTTTCTTGAGTCACCTAGCTTCCTCAGTTCGCGAATTTGAAATGCTCTACCCTAGAGGCTGCGGGCAGGAAGGTTAACGGGTCCATGCGGCCTACGCTCCCCTGCGAGCCGCGTGATGACATCGCGCAACATTTGCCCTTCGTCACCAACTGCGGTCTGATAGAAAGAGACTTTGTAACTTTTCTGCGCCATGTGTACCCCGGTCAATTGACGTCAAGTCCGTGCCACTTTAGGATGCAAATGTTAACTAGTCAATAACAGATTCGGGTCTGATATTTTCCCGCCAGTTTTGCTCGGAAAAAGCCAGGGCGCGCTGGCGCAGTGTTGGCTGCGCGACGGCTACACGGTCGCGCACGCAGCATGAGGGGCGTGCTTTCAAATTCCCATTCGCGGCCGTCTCTGAATTGGCAAGGCAAGCACGCCAGTATCGCTGCACACCAATCATGGCGCCGGCCCGATCGCAGAGGCCGAACCCACATCCGGGAATGGCCAGATTCAACCCCCCACTCCTCACCGCACCCAGAACCGATAAAAATACGGAATGTTGTTCGGCAAATACGGCGCCTCGATGTTTTTTCGCATCGCCCAGGCTACCTTCACCTGATACAGCGGGATCAAGGCCAGGTCGTCGCGCTGGAGGATGAGCGCTTCGCGCAGCAGCTGATTGCGTTTGGTGTTGTCGGGTTCGCGGCCGCTTTGCGCCAACAGGTCGTCCAATTTCGCGTTGCTGTAGCGCCCCCAGTTCGAATCGCCGGCGCCGGATTCCATGGCGGCTTCCCCTAACTTGCCGCCCTTTGCCGCCTTGCCAGCCTTGGCACCTGCTGCTCCGATGTCGCCATTGCCACGCGTGCTGCCCAGCAGCGTCTTCATCACCGCGTGCGCGTCGACGGTGGAGGCGCCATAGCCCATCACCAGGCCGCTGGTGTCGTTCTTGTCAATCTTTTGAAAAATCTGCGCGAACGAGATCACGTTCATCTTCAGGCGAATGCCGATGGCGGCCAGCATCGGGCCGATGCCCTGGCAGAGTTCCGAGAAGGGCGTCTGGCTCGCACAATCGAAGGTGACTTCGAAGCCGTTGGCGTAGCCGGCCTCGGCCATCAGCTTTTTCGCGCGGGGGACGTCGAAGGGCAGGCGCTTGTCGATGTCGGCCACATAGCCCTGCACTTCCTGTCCCACCATCAGCCCCGTGGGCCGGCCGTAGCCGCGCAGGACTTTTTCAATCAGCAGGTTCGCATCGATCGCATGCGCCATGGCCTGACGCACACGCAGGTCCTTGAATGGGTTCTTGCCCTTCACGTTGCTGTATTGAAGCTCATCGCGAAACTGGTCCAGCGCCAGGAAGACGGTGCGCGGCTCGCTGCCCACCTGCAGTTTGGTGGTGGGCAGGTTCTTGAGGCGTTCGCGGTCCTGCACCGGCGGGTCGGGCACGATATCGACTGATCCGGTCAGCAGCGCCGCGATGCGCGTGCTGTTGGATTTGATGGGCAGCCATTCCACCAACGTCACGTTGCCGCGCTCGGGCGCGCTGCGGTTCCACCAAAGCTTGTGCTCGGTCAGTACGGTTTTCACGTCCAGCGCGCGCGAGGTGACCATGAACGGCCCGGTGCCGTTGGCGTGGCGCACGGCGTAGGTTTCTTGAGAGTCGTTGTAGTTCTGCGGCGTGCTCACACCATGCTTGGCCGACCAGGCTTTGGACATGATGCCCAGGCTGGTCAGGTGCAACAGCAGCACCGGGTTCGGTTCGGCCATCACCAGGTCCACCGTCAGGTCATCCACCTTGCGCGCCGAGGCCACACCCTGCACAGTCCATTTCATGTTCGACAGCGGATGCAGCACGCGCGCGACGGTGAACACCACATCGTCGGCCGTGAAGGCGCTGCCGTCGTGAAACTTCACATCGGGCCGCAGCTTGAAGCGCCATGTCCTGGCATCAGGCTGGGTCCACGACACCGCCAGCGCCGGCGCGATATTGAAATCCTTGTCGCGTCGCACCAGGCTTTCGTAAATGTTGGCGAGCAGCCGGTTGTTGATCGCCAGGTTGGCCACGTGCGGGTCGAGCGTGGTGGCATCGTCCGACAGGGACATGCGCAGCGTCGTGGCATCCGCGGTCGCGGCAAAGAAAAGCACCGTAAGCGTGGCCGCCCGGAGGGAGCGCGAGAAATCGAACCGCATGCAGTGCCCCCTTGTTTGAAGAAGTCTCGGGGAGTCTATCTCAGGTTTGTCCGGAGAGAGGGGGCGCTGGCGTTGTCGCTGCACATCCAGGGCAGGTGCAGCAAGATCGCAATTGCCATGCCCATGCTGGGCCGCCATTCCACCTTTCCACCATTCAGCCGTGCTCTCTCCCATACCGCACGCCCACCTCCGCCCGCATCGCATCCATCCACCCCATTATCCGCCGCGTCTCCTCCAGCGGAATCACGCTGCTTTCCATCTGCCCCGCGCGGATGCAGCGCATGGCTTCCTCGATTTCATATTCAAAGCCGTTGATGCGGTGCGGCCGTTCCAGCGTGATCGGCTCGGCGCTGTCCACGGCCAGCGTGGCGCGGGTGGCGCCCCAGAAGCGGGGGTGGATGGTGATGGTGCCGCGTTCGCCATGGATGTGAAAGGCGTTCTCGCCGTCGCTATCCACCGCGCACACAAACTGCGAAGTGACGCCGCCGGGGAACGTCACCGTGGCCGCCAGCCGCTGGTCCACGCCGGTGGGGCCGAGCACGGCGCTGGCGCGCAGGTTGTCGGCTTCGGGGCATTGGCCGGTTGCACATTCCATCACCCAGCGCGTGATGGTGAGGTTGTAGATGCCGATGTCCAGCAGCGCACCGCCGCCCTGTCCGGGGTCGAACAACCGTGAGTTGGGGTTGAACGGGGTGTTGAAGCAAAAACTCGATTGCATGGCGCGCACCGCGCCGATGGCATTGGCCTGCAGCCATTGCCGCACCTCGGCGTAGATCGGCAGGAAGCGCGTCCACACCGCTTCCATCAGGAATACGTTCCGGGCACGCGCCAGCACGATCAGCTCGCCGGCCGTGGCGGCATCGAGCACCAGCGGCTTTTCACACAGCACCGGTTTGCCGGCCAACAGGCACGCGCGGATGGCATCGGCGTGGAAGGCGTGCGGCGTGGCGATGTAAACGGCGTCCACATCGGCGGCGTGCAGTACGTCGTCCAGTTGCGTGGTGGCACAGGGGTGCATGGGTTGATCAACTGCGCCCGGCACGGCGCGGTCGCGGCACCACTGGTCGGCAAAGGCGCTGGCGCGGTGGATGTCGCGGCCGTGGATCTTGCTGAGCGTGGCGCCGCCCATGCGCGTGACGGCATCAGCAAACTTGTGCGCAATAGGCCCGGGCCCGAGGATGGCCCAGCGGAAGTCGGTCATGGTGTGGGTGGGTTGAATGGGGACAGGCGCCAGCTTAGTGTACCCCGCACAAAATGCCGAAAGTCCAGCATTGGCGCGGCTTCTGGCACGGTTTCGGCCTGGAAGGCGCGCCGGTGCGGGGTTTTGGTTGTTGGGGCTTCTATTTACTTCAACTTTTCGTCGTCCCAGCGAAGGCTGGGAACCAGTCCCTTCCAAGTCTTTGAATACACGACGGGCTGGACGGCCAGATGTGGCCGGCCCCTTCCAGCCTTCGCTGGAATGTCGGGTATTGGGTAGCGGCCTTCCTTCTACTCCTCCCGCAACCGGTCCCGCCTCGCCAGCGCCGGAAACCAGCGCATCCAAAGCGCCACCACCAGCAGCGTGCCCACGCCGCCGGCCACCACCGACCCCACTGGGCCCATCAGCGCGGCTGTGGCGCCGGATTCGAATTCGCCCAGTTGGCTGGACGCGCCGATGAATATTAAATTGACGTATGTGGGGCCCCCAATACTGCATTCGCGTCCCATTGCACATAGAAAAGTCACGGCCGGCATCTCAGAGAGCGCAACAAAACAAAGCGGCGCAGCACGCGATAGCCATCCCCAGCCTCCGCGCCTCTGGTGCCCTGCGTACCTTCGTACGCGGCCGTTTCCAGACACGACGCTTGACTGCGCGCGACGGTTTCCAGAAATGCCCTTTGCAGGTGAGGCAACAATGACTGAACGCGAGTGCCGACTCGCGACGGCGCGAGGCAGTTGACCCGGGTCAAGAGTGTTAACATTTACCACGCAGTCTGTTCGCGGGGCGCTTGCATAAGCGCATGTGGGGCCCCGACGCAAACAAGAAAATCAACGTGATCGGCCGCCTCCCTTGAATTCCCCGACATCGTCATCTCGCCGTCTGCCCGCCCCTGTTGTTTCACTTTCCAGGTTTGCGTCCTGCCTTGCTCGGGTGGTCGGCGCTTGCCTGGGCGTGCTGGCCCTCACGATCGGCACTTCGTTCGCCGCCACGCCTTCGGACCCACCGACGATCACCAGCGTCACGCCGGGTATCAACAACCTGACCGTGGCGTTCAACCCGCCTGCCAACGACGGCGGTAGCGCAATCTACAACTACACCGCGACATGCGGGTCGAGCTACGCCGACGCAGCAGCATCACCGATCGTGGTGTCGGGCCTCTCCGGCGCAACGGCGGTGACATGTACCATGAAGGCAAGCAACGGCGTGGGAACCAGTGCGATGTCGGCCCCCAGCGCCGCCGTCACGCCGCTGACCGCCAATGCCACCCTCTACTTTGAAAGCCAGGCGGGCGACTACATCGGAGCTGGC
>CAYSKY010000246.1:0-5492 GCA_964431425.1 uncultured Burkholderiales bacterium | reverse complement strand
ACATTGGAGTCCCATGCCTTTGCGCTGGGCGGTGGCGACTACTCGGCGCCGGGGCAACTGGTCGGTGATTTTCTCGCCGGGTGTGCATCTACCAGCCTCGGCGAAGTCACGCCTTCCTACAAGCCCGGTGTACATCTGACCGACCTGTCAACTGCGCTGCCTGACTATGCGATCGCGGCAATTCGCGAAGCTTTACCAGCATTCGACAAGCAGATTTCAGGCTTTGCCATGCGCGATGCGGTGCTGACTGGCGTTGAGACGAGAACTTCTTCCCCCTTGAAAATCACGCGCGGAGAAGATTTTCAAAGCTTGAATGTTTCAGGGCTTTATCCGGCTGGCGAGGGCGCAAGCTACGCGGGCGGAATTCTGTCAGCCGGCGTAGATGGCATCAAGGTTGCAGAGGCCGTTGCGAGGTCCATGCTCGGCGATTCCTGAGTGAACCGATCGTGCGCGCCGCGCTGGCCACCTGAAAACCTCCAGTAGGAAAAAAGAAAGCCCGCATCTTTCGATGCGGGCTTTCATGAAACTACAGCGTGCCGGAGATTACTCGACGCGCGCTTTTTCAAGCAGCTTGGTAACCTGCCATGCCTTGGTCTTGGACAGCGGACGTGTCTCTTCGATCATCACGGTATCGCCCTGCTTGAACTCGTTATTTGGCGAATGCGCGTGATACTTCTT
Source organism: uncultured Burkholderiales bacterium (assembly GCA_964431425.1). Classification (GTDB taxonomy): domain Bacteria; phylum Pseudomonadota; class Gammaproteobacteria; order Burkholderiales; family Usitatibacteraceae; genus UKL13-2. The sequence goes on along the minus strand of CAYSKY010000246.1, from coordinate 4,814 downwards.
GGAGCGGCGCACAACCTTGCCGAGCACCGGGTGCATCACGCGGCGCTCAACCAGCACGGTAACCGTCTTGTCCATCTTGTCGCTGGTAACGACACCGGTAAGGGTGCGTTTGTTCTTTGCCTGAGTGGCTGTGGTGGTAGCAGCAGTCATTATGCAGCCCTCGCTTTTTCGGTCAGGATGGTCTTGATCTGGGCGATTTCGCGCTTGACCCGACCGAGTTCCGTGGTCTTGGTCAGCTGCTGGGTCGCAACTTGCATACGCAGGGAAAATTGCGCCTTGCGCAGATCAAGCAATTCCTTGTTCAGTTCTTCCGGGGACTTCGCCCGCATTTCTTTGGTATTCATTCTGGGTCTCCCGAATTAGGCGCCGAGCATGCGTTGCACGAACGTGGTCTTGATCGGCAACTTGGCAGCGGCCAGCGTAAAGGCCTCGCGCGCCAGCGTCTCATCAACGCCGTCCATTTCGTACAGCACTTTGCCTGGCTGGATTTCAGCCACGAAATACTCCGGCGAACCTTTACCGTTACCCATGCGAACTTCAGCGGGCTTCTTGGAAATCGGCTTGTCCGGGAAAATTCGGATCCATACCCGGCCGCCACGCTTGATGTGGCGCGTCATGGCGCGACGTGCTGCCTCGATCTGACGTGCCGTCAGGCGACCACGACCTACAGCCTTCAATCCATATTCGCCGAAAGCAACGGTGGCGCCAGCAGTGGCGATACCCTTGTTGCGACCCTTTTGTTCCTTGCGGTATTTGCGTCTAGCTGGCTGCAGCATTTTTCGCTCCTGCTCTGCGCGGTTTGCGCGTTTCAGCTTGCGGCTCCGGTGCGGCGACGGGTTGTTCACCCTTGCCCAGCACTTCGCCCTTGTATACGAGAACCTGCACCCCGATCACACCGTATGTGGTGCGGGCTTCAGAGAATCCCACGTCGATGTCAGCGCGAAGCGTGTGCAGCGGCACACGACCTTCGCGGTACCATTCAGTACGCGCGATTTCAATACCGTTCAAACGGCCTGAGCTCATAATTTTGATGCCCAGAGCACCTAAACGCATGGCGTTCTGCATCGCACGCTTCATTGCACGGCGGAACATAACGCGCTTTTCCAACTGTGCGGTAATGCCGTCAGCGATCAATTGCGCATCGGTCTCCGGCTTGCGGATTTCCTCGATGTTGACGTGCACGGGCACGCCCATCAGCTTGGTCAGTTCCGTACGCAGGTTTTCGATGTCTTCGCCCTTCTTGCCGATAACCACACCGGGGCGCGAAGAGTAGATGGTGATCTTGGCATTGCGAGCCGGGCGTTCGATGACCACCTTGCCCACGGATGCTCCTGCCAGTTTTTTCTTGAGGTAGGTGCGAACCTTGATGTCCTCAAGAAGCATGATCGGGAAATTCTTGCTGTTGGCGTACCACTTCGAAGCGAAGTTTTTGTGGACGGCCAGGCGGAACCCAATCGGCGAAATCTTTTGTCCCATTGTTGCCCCTTATTGCTTGCCGTCGCCGACCGTCACGAAGACGTGGCACGTTGGTTTGATGATGCGATTGCCACGGCCCTTGGCGCGCGCGGTGAAGCGCTTCAGCACCGGGCCTTTTTCGACGATGATCTTGGCGACCTTGAGTTCGTCGATATCGGCGCCGTTGTTGTGCTCGGCGTTGGCGATGGCAGATTCAAGAACCTTCTTGACGATCGCGGCACCCTTTTGCGGGGAGAACGTCAGGATGTTCAGGGCGTGGTCAACCTTCTTGCCGCGCACCAGATCCGCGATGAGGCGGCCTTTTTGCGCAGAGAGGCGTACACCCCACAAATTAGCTGAGACTTGCATGTCCTGGCTCCTTATTTCTTCGCCGGCCCCGCAGCCTTCTTATCGGCCGGGTGGCCTTTGAAGGTGCGGGTGAGGGCGAATTCGCCCAACTTGTGGCCAACCATGTTTTCGCTCACATACACCGGTACGTGCTGCTTGCCGTTGTGAATGGCGATGGTCAGGCCGACAAAATCCGGCAGGATGGTGGAACGGCGCGACCAGGTTTTGATCGGACGCTTGTCCTTGGTGGCAGCCGCGGCTTCCACTTTCTTCAACAGATGGCCGTCGCAAAACGGGCCTTTTTTTACTGAACGTGTCATGTCATTGGCCTCGCTTATTTCGCTTTATGGCGATCGCGGACGATCATGCTTTGAGTGCGCTTGTTCGTGCGCGTCTTCAAGCCCTTGGCAGGTTGACCCCACGGCGAAACCGGGTGGTGGCGTCCACCACCGCCGTTGCCGCGGCCACCCATCGGGTGATCGACCGGGTTCATGTTGATGGCTCGCACCGTCGGGCGCCAGCCACGCCAGCGATTGGCGCCGGCTTTGCCGATGACGCGCAGGCTGTGCTCGCCATTGCCGACTTCACCAATGGTGGCGCGACATTCGACGTGTACCTTGCGAATTTCACCGGAGCGCAAACGCAACTGGGCGTACATGCCTTCGCGGGCCAACAACTGCACCGATGCCCCGGCCGAACGCGCCAGCTGGGCGCCTTTGCCCGGCAGCATTTCGATACAGTGAATGGTGGAGCCGATCGGGATGTTGCGCAACGGCAGCGTGTTGCCGACCTTGATCGGTGCTTCTGCGCCGGATACCAGTTGCGCACCGGCGGAAATACCTTTCGGCGCGATGATGTAGCGACGCTCGCCGTCCGCATAGCACAGCAGGGCAATGTTAGCGCTGCGGTTCGGATCGTATTCCAGACGCTCGACCTTGGCGACGATGCCGTCCTTGTCGTTGCGCTTGAAATCGATGATTCGATAGTGCTGCTTGTGTCCACCACCCTGGTGACGCGTGGTGATGTGGCCATGATGATTGCGGCCGGCGTGCTTGAATTGCGGCTCAAGCAGCGGGGCGTGCGGCGCACCTTTGTGCAGTTCCTTGTTGACCACCTTCAGCATGCTGCGGCGGCCCGGCGAGGTCGGTTTGGTTTTGACGAGTGCCATTACGCGGCTCCTTCGGCAAAGTTGATATCCGCTTCACCCTTCAGGCACACATAGGCCTTCTTGACGTGATTGCGGCGGCCTTCGAAACGTCCGTGACGCTTCGCCTTGCCCTTTTGATTGACGATGTTGACGCTCTCGACTTCAACCTTTTGGTCCTTGAACAGCAGTTCAACGGCGGCCTTGACTTCAGCCTTGGTTGCGTCACGCAGCACTTCGAACACCACCTGTTTTTGCTTGTCGGCAACCATCGTGGCTTTTTCCGAAATCACCGGACGCAGCACCACGGTCAGCAGCCGCTCTTGATTGGCGATACTCATGCGAGCACCTCTTCGAATTGCTTGACGGCACCCTTGGTCAACACGACCTTGGCGAAGCGCACCAGATTGACCGGGTCGGCATGCTTGGCTTCGAGCACGAGCACGTCCGGCAAATTGCGCGATGACAGGTAAAGGTTGTCGTCCAGATTGTCGGTGATGATGAGAACCTGATCCAGCCCCATGCCTTTTAGCTTGGTGGCCAGCAGCTTGGTCTTCGGGGCTTCCAGCGCAAGGCTGTCGACCACGGACAGGCGATCTTCACGAACCAGTTGCGAAAGGATCGCGGCGATACCGGCGCGATACATTTTCTTGTTCACTTTCTGGGTGAAATTCTCGTCGGGCGAATTCGGGAAAATCTTGCCGCCGCCGCGCCAAAGAGGCGAAGAAGCCATACCGGCACGGGCACGACCCGTACCCTTTTGGCGCCAGGGTTTCTTGGTCGACTTCTGAACGTCGCTGCGGCCTTTTTGCGCCCGGTTTCCCGAGCGGGCATTCGCCTGATATGCGGTCACGACCTGATGCACCAAGGCCTCAGAATAGTCACGACCGAACAACTCGGCGGATGCGGACATGGTGCCGGCAGATGCACCCTTGTCATCGATAAGTTTGAGTTCCATTATTTGACCCCTCCCTTGGCGAGCTTCGCTTTGGAGGACGGGCTGACGATGACCGTGCCGTTCTTCGAGCCGGGAACGGTTCCCTTGATCAGAATCAGCTGGCGCTCTGTGTCGATACGCGCAACTTCCAACAATTGCGCGGTACGGTTGACGTTGCCCAACTGGCCGGCCATGCGCTTGCCTGGAAATACGCGGCCCGGGTCCTGCGCCATGCCGATGGAACCCGGCACATTGTGCGACTTGGAGTTACCGTGCGAGGCGCGATTTGAAGAGAAGTGATGGCGCTTGATAACACCGGAGAAGCCCTTGCCCAATGTCGATCCGGAGACGTCAACCTTCTGGCCGACGACAAAGATCTCCACAGACACCGTCGAGCCAACCTTCAACTCGCCGAGCTTTTCCGGGGTAACAGTGAATTCCTTCAAGACCGACCCTGCTTCCACGCCAGCCTTGGCGTAGTGCCCGGCTTGCGGCTTGGCGACGCGCGATGCGCGACGCGTACCGAAAGCAACCTGAACGGCTGAATAGCCGTCGGTATCAGGGGTCTTGATTTGGGTGATGCGGTTGTTCGACACGTCCAGCACGGTTACGGGGATGGCTGTTCCATCGTCCGTAAAGATGCGAGTCATGCCGACCTTCCGGCCGACGAGACCGAGACTCATCTTTACATCCTTTCTAGTTAGCCCGAAAAGCAATAAAACTCAATTACTTAGCGGGTGCCAGCTACAATTGGCTGGCGGATCATATGTACCTTTTTGGTACGACCTGTTTACTACTTTCAGCCCTCTCGAGCCAAAGAGGCGCGATTATAGCGCGCCTCTCAATACAAATCAACTACTTAGACAATGATCAGAGCTTGATCTCAACGTCCACGCCGGCAGACAGGTCGAGCTTCATCAGCGCGTCCAG
>CAYSKY010000245.1:0-5545 GCA_964431425.1 uncultured Burkholderiales bacterium | reverse complement strand
GGCCAGTTCACCTTCGCCCTGTCACCGGAACAGGCTATCGCGGCCGGCAGCCAGGTCACCGCGATTTCCTCCAGCGGCCAACACACGTGCGCGGTGGTGGCGGGCGGCGTGCAGTGCTGGGGAAGCAATACATACGGGCAACTGGGAAACTTCGTGAACACCGGCGTTCCAGTCGTTGCCATCTCGGCAGGCAACGGTGCCACCGCAGTGGCGGGCGGCCTGGACAGCACCTGTGCCGTGGTCGCCGGCGGGCTGCAGTGCTGGGGTAGCAATGTCTACGGCAAGCTCGGCATTGACAGCTTTGCCACCCAGTACACACCGTTTCAGGTTCTGCCCGCGGCAAGCGGCGTAACGGCCGTCGCCACCGGTTATGACCATACCTGCGCGATTGTGATGGGAGCGGTCAAATGCGCTGGCAGAAATGTTTACGGCGCGATCGGCAATGGCAACCTGGAATCCAGCCGTGTGCTCGTCCAGGCGCTGCCCGGCATCGCGGCGGCGACCGCCGTCGGGGCGGGATTTCGCATGAGCAGTTGCGCGGTTGCAGGCGGCGGCGTTTTTTGTTGGGGAAACAACGACTCCCAGTTGCTGGCGGCGGGCGCCGGTGCGGCGCCGCGAAGCGTGCCACCGGTGCGGATCATCAATGCCGGCAGCGGCGCCACTGCAGTGGCGGTCGGCGGAAACCATGCCTGTGCGCTGATCGCCGGCGGCGTGCGTTGCTGGGGGGACAATTACTACGGACAGTTGGGTAGCACGACATTGGTGAATGGTTTTGCCCAACCCTTTCCTTCTGGCAGCAATGTCACCGCCGTTTCCACGGGGGTATCGCATACGTGCGCGGTGGTTGCCGGTGGGCTTCAATGCTGGGGCACGAATTTTTATGGCGAACTGGGCGATGGCACCAAGATCGCCCGCCCCCAACCGGTACAGATTTTTCCGCCAGGCAGCGCGGTCACGGCGGTAGCCGCCGGCAGTTCTCACACATGCGCGGTCATCAATGGCGGCGTTCAATGCTGGGGTGCCAACACGACCGGACAACTCGGGAATGGCTTTACCCTGGAGGCCATCGTGCCGGTGGAAGCGATCCCGCCAGGAAGCGGCGCCACCGCCATTGCGGTCAATGTTTTCCACTCCTGTGCCGTGGTGAATGGTGGCGTCAAGTGTTGGGGAAGCAATGTCAGCGGGGAAACGGGTAGCGGTCTGAATGGGTCGATCTACTATGAACTTTCACCGGTGCAGGCAATGCCCGCTGGAAGCGGTGCGACAGCAATCGCCACCGGCCAGATTCATTCGTGTGCGTTGGTCGCCGGTGGCGTCAAGTGCTGGGGTTCAAACTACGCCGGGCTGCTGGGGTTAAGCACCAACAATGATCGCAGCTACGTCCCGCTTGATACGATTGCGCCAGGGAGCGGCATTTCCGCCATCGCCGCGGGCGTGGATAACACTTGCGTGGTGGCCGGTACCGGAGTGGCATGTTGGGGCGCAAATTCCTATGGACAGCTGGCCGACCGCGACACCGCCGGGCCCTGGACGCTGGTGAACGCGTTGGTGTATGCCGCTGCGCCAAAGCTGATGGGTGTCGTGTCCCGGAAAACGCACGGGACGGCTGGTGCGTTTGATATTCCGATTCGCCTGGGATTGCCGTTGAACGGACCGCTGAGCGTAGAGCCGCGCAGCGGCGCCACTGGGCACACGCTGGTGCTGACTTTTGACGGCCCTGTTACACAAGCTGGCGGCGCCGTTGCACGCGACTTTCTCGGCAACGATGTCGGGACGTTGCAAACCGTGCCGGACGGCAACGATGTCGTGCTGACCATGACCGGTGTGCCGGATGCGCGTCGCATCAACATCCAGATTCCGCAGGTCAACGGCTCGCCTTCGCCGGCCGCCGTCACGCTGGGCTTCCTTGTCGGCGATGTCGACGGTTCGCGTGTGATCGATGCGCAGGATGTTCGCCGGTTGCGACCGCGAACGGGAGCAGCGGTCGACAGCAACAGTTTCTTGTACGACATCAATTTGTCGGGTCGGATTAATGCGGCGGATTTGATGGTTGTGCGGATTCAGGCGATTCGAGGGTTGATACTTCCCTGAGCAGATGCGCCGGGATGGCCGCAACGCACGTCATCGCGAGATGTCCCCCTCGAAACGCAGAAGAAACTCCAGCATTGGCGCGCCTCCCCTGGCATTTTCGGCCTGGAAGCCGCGCCAGTGCTTGAGTTTGGCTATTCTGTGCTGGTGCGAATTACGGCACGTTCAGCGCAATCCGCCGCCCGGTGCCTGGCGGCACGCAGGTAAACGTCAGCGGTTGCGCCACGCTGGCGAGGTTGCGGAGCGCGCTGTCGCTCAATCGGCTTCCGGATTTCATTTGCCACGTGCCGTCGGGCTGCATCATCCCCGCTATGCCCGTGCCGTCGATGGCCGCACGCACCGTCAGTTCGCAGGCGGCGCGTGGTGTCGTCACGAGGGCCTGCGCTTTCATCAGGCTCAATCGTTCCTCGATCGCCACGCTGGTGCCGGGCCGCCAGGTCACCTGTTGTCCGACGATGGGCGCGAAGTCGGAGTCCATGGCCAGCACGAAGGCCGCCACCTGCGCACGTGTGGTCCCGGCCGGCGCGGGGAAATTGAACACCGGGTCGCTGAGGAAAGAGTCGAGCGTGTCCACACTGCCGTCGTGGGAGAAACCGAAGCCGCGGATCTGCTGGCCGGTGGTTGCGCCGTTGGAAAGGCTGAAGCCAAACATGCCGGCCTTCTGGTACACGTTGCGCAACTGCGGCACCTTGAAGTTCTCGGTGATGCGCCCGCCTTCAAACGACATCAATCCGGCGGTGCCGAACTTGCCCTGCGCGGGATTGAGCGCATGACACGTGTTGCAGCTGCCCAGCAACGTGATGTTGTTGACGTTCATGTAGATGTTGCGGCCGGCGGTTTCGGTGGCGTTGAGTTCGTTGTTGAGTGCGCGCACCGGGTTCGGCGGCGTGGCCAGCGCCATCGCAAAGTCGGTGAAGCTTTGCAGGTCTGAGTCCGACAGCACAGCTTCGCGCCCCACCAGCCCGACGAAGGCCGGGTTGAATTCCTTGAACGAGGCTTCTTCCAGCGTTTCCAGCGCACCGCGCACTGTCTGCCTGGTCGTGCCGGTGCGGTCTCCGCGCCAGTGCAGCGGGCCGTTGCCGCGCATGCCGCGCAGGGTCTGCGTGCTCATCGGCCCCTTCATGGGATGGAACTGGAAGCTAGTTTGCGGCACGCCCACCACATAGGCATTGGGATTGGCCTTTCGCGCATCGTCCGGGTTGCCGAGATCCCAGGAAAGATGATCCATGTCGCCGAAGATATGGCAGCTGCCGCAAGAAGAACTGCCGTTGGCCGAGGATTCGTTGGCGTCATACAAGAAACGCCGCCCGGTTTTCACCGCCGAACTCTCCGGCGAGAACAGCGACACCGAACGCAGTGTGGATTTGTTGGCGGTATCCACCACGCTTACGCTGTGGGCGATGCGTGAATACACGTACAGTCGCTGGCCGTTGGCGCTGACGGCGAGGCCCGCGGGACCGGCGGGCACGCTGATGTGGCGGCTGCTGTCGGGCGTGAAGGCTGCGGCCGTCAGTGTGCCGGTCGGCAGCGCAGCAACCTTGCCCGAGCCGAATGCCGCCGTGTAGAGCGTGCCGCCATCCGGGCTGAAGGCGATGGCCGTCGGCTGCGCCAGTGTTTTGGCTTTGGTGGCGGCGGGCACCGTGGTGCCCTGCGGCAGCGAGAAATCGAGATGGTTGTTGAGGTGCACCGCCTCGACACGATTGGCCGCGACATCGACCACGCTGATGCGGCTTTCGGCGATGCGTCCGCGCACGGTGGTGGCGCGGCTGCCGGGCCCCTCGAAGCGTATGTGGTTTTGCGCCTCAGTGTTGCTGGCGTACACTGCGCCGCTCACCGGGTGCACCGCCAGGTTAAACAATGTCGTACCAAGCCCGCTCAACTGTGCGGTGACGGCAGGAATGGTGGCGTTGGCGTCGATGGCGAACAGGTCGTAATCGGGCAGCGCGAATTTCACCTTGGCGTTCCAGTTGGTGCCCGCTTCATCGCGCCAGGTGCTGCCGTCAAATTTGACGATGAGGCCGGTGCCGGGCGCGACCACGTTTTCCACGTTGCGGTCCGGCAGCGGCTTGTTGCCGGCGAGTGCATCGCGATGCAGCGCGGTGGTGCGGTTGCCCGACATGAACGGTGCCGCATAGACGCGACTGCCGTCGGGGCTGACCGCGAGGCCGCGCGGCGTATCGGCGAACATGGTCACGATGGTGAGCGGGTTACCGTTGAGTGTTTCATTGACCGCGGCGGCATCGAATACCCAGACATCGGCGCGACCCTGACCAGCGGTGGTGAGCAGGCTGGCCGTGAACGAAGGCCGGTTCTGTCCGCGCGCGGCGGCAGTGATAAACGCGCGGTCGCGGTCGGGGCCGGCGAACACAATGTCACGCGGCTCGTCACCCACCAGCAAGGTGCGCAACACGCGCGGCGTGCCGTCAAGGCGCACCACGCTGACGGAGTCGGACAGATGATTCACCACCCAGACTTCGCTGCTGTTGCGCTCGGCCACCGCCACCGGCTCCAGGCCCACTGCCACCGTGCTGGCCAGCCGCAGCGTGTCGCCTTCCACGGCGTAGATCTCCAGACAGTTGGCGGGCGCGTTGGTCACGTAGAGCCGCTGTCCGTCTCCAGAGAGCGTGATCGGCCGTACCGGTCCGCTTTCGAAGACCGTGACGGCATTGGGGGCGGTGTCGCCCGTGATGGTGTCTACCCCGGTGCCGCATTGGAATACCGGGCGCTGCAATGAAGCCCCCAGCGATTGCTGTACCTGTTCGATCTTGGCGGTGTTGTCGCCAAACGGCTGGCGGGTGATGGCCTTCGATTGGCCGAAGCCGTTGAGCGTGGAATTGAACGTGCCGCTGCTGCCGTTGAACGACAGCGAGGCATTGCCCGCTAGCGTGGCCACGACCGCCGACGCGTTGAAGGCGCCGCCATAGTAAGGGCCGGTGACGCTGTAGAGCGCGCCGCTGAAGGCATTGGCACCGGCAAAGGTCACGCCGGGGATCGTGAGCCACAGCGGTTTGCCGTCCTGCCCATAGGTAAACCACACACCGAACACATTGTTGCCGTGCTGCGCCAGCGTGATGCCCCAGCCGGATTCGTTTTCGTTCCACCAGATGTCGGTGAGATCGCCGCCCCAGTTGGGTGCGGCATTGCCGAAGGGCTGGCGCTCGATCAGCTTGGTTTGCGACACATTGCCGACGGTGTAGGTAAAGCTCGCCTTGCCGGCCGCCTGCCCGGTGGGCGCAAAATCGAACGTGGCGGTGCCGACCTTGGTGGCCGTGACCTGGCTGGACACAAACGGAGCCGAATAGGCCGGCCCGGTGGTCTGGTAAATGTCGCCGGCGAAATTGCGCTTGCCGTTGGTGAACGTACCGCCGGGGATGGTGAACCAGGTGGGTTTGCCGGCAACGTCGTAGGTGTACCAGACCGCGAACAACTGCGTGTTGTGGTCCGCAATGGTCAGGCC
>CAYSKY010000244.1:0-5572 GCA_964431425.1 uncultured Burkholderiales bacterium | reverse complement strand
CCGTCAGTTTCACCCACGTAATGCCGCCGTCGGGCTTCAGGTCGCGCTTTTCCAACTCGAAGGATTGCAGTTCGCCGGAAACCACACGGTTGATGTTGCCATCGCTCAGGTGCAGGTCATCCGGGTGCGTGACGTCGCGAAAATTTCCCCCGATCAGTTGCTCCCGGGTATAGCCGAGAATATCGCAGGTGCATTGGTTGACCTCCAGCCAGCGGCCGTCCAGTGCCACGCGCGCGATGCCCACAGCCGCTTGCTCAAAGATGGCGTGAAAGCGCTGTTAGCTGGCACGCAGCCGTTCTTCCAACAGCCGGCGGGCCGTGATATCGACGAAGGTGACCGCGGCACCCACCAGGCGCTGCTGCGTGTCGAGAATGGCACGCGAATTGACCGAAATGGCGGCACGGCGGCCATCGCCGACGTGCACATCCATGATGCAGTTATCCACGTTGCGCCCGGACTGCAGTGTGATCGAAGCGGGATGATCCGCCGCTTCCATCGGTGCACCATGCTCGTCGTACGCGCGCCAGCGCGGATCATTTGAATCCCTGCCGTTGAGGTCGTCCGTCGCCAGGCCGAGTATGTCCGCCGCCGAATGGTTCGCCAGCACGATGCGGCCGGACCGGTCGTGTACCACCAGCCCTTCGCTGAGGGCCGAGATCACCGAGCTTTGCAGCGCCTCACTGGCACGCAGCCGGTCGTGTGCCTGTTCATACCGGGTGATGTCCCAGTGCGACACCACCGCGCCCTTGCGGCCATCGGCATCCAGTTGGGTGGTGCGGGCCAGGAACCAGCGCGGCTCCGACGTCGAGTCGCACGGGTACTGCAATTCAAACTGCGATTTGCGGCCCGCCAGGACGTCGCGAATGCCTTCGGCCATGGCAAACGCATGCGCGGCGTTCGGACCCAGTGCGCGGTCGCAGACGGCAAGGTAGTTGAGACCAATGCCGTTGAGCGGGGTGTGACTGTCGTTCTGTTCGGCAAAGCACCGCCACCCTTCGTTCACCGCGATCACGTTACCGGCCTCGTCCAGGACGCAGATGTTCGCCGGCAGTGAATCGATCACGCTGTTGGTGAACCGCGCCGCCGCCTGTACCTGCTCCTGGGCGCGGACGGTCTCGGTGACGCTGTAAAAGGTGACGTAGATACGCTGCAAGTCGCCAGACGCATCGTGCAAGGCGTAGGTGCTGCACTGGACCCAGGTGGCCTCCTGCCGCGCCGGATTGTGTATGCCCAGCACGCGAGCGGTCATTCTGCCGTCGGTGGCGCGACGGGCCTCATTGACGGGGTACTCATCGACCGGCAGCGCGCTGCCATCGCGGCGCAGGAAGCACCAGCCCGGGTCGATGGCCGTCTTGCCCAGCATCTGGTCCGGTGTCAGTCCCAGCAACTGGCAGGCCAGCGGATTGGCAAACAGCACCCGGGTGTTGGCATCATGCTCCACCAGGCCGACGGGCATGTTGAGCAACAATTGGGCATAGCGGTTCTCGCCCGGCGCCAACCCGGCCGGCGGTGGCGGCGGTGCCGCCATCAACGCAGAAAGATCAGAAGGCCGATCCATCGGGCGCGGGGACAAGACCAAGGTATTCGTCACCACTGCAAAGCATTGCATCTCACTTTCACAGGTACCGTGACGGTTGCACGGTCACCCGGTCCACATGCGTGCAGGAGGCGATTGCCGGCAACTGGCAACCGGAATCGTCCGCCCTCACCCCCGCGCCGCGACTAACCAATGACCGACAGGCGTGACGGTTCTGAGGGAACCACAACGTAAAACGATACGCGGCACCCGCAAACGGCGTTTGATATGGGTCAGAAGGGGTCGCGGTGGCGGCGCAAACCTGGCCGCGGGCGGCAGATGCCTACCGCAGGCGCAGCCCGCTGCGCAGCCGGATGGCGTTGAGATCCCGGGCGTCTATGGTGCCGTCGGTATTGACGTCGAAGATGAAATTGGCGGCATTGACCGGGATCGCGGCCGATGCCGCCCGCGCTGACTTGTGGGCAATGATATCGGCCGCCGATACCGCCGCCGTCGCCGCCGCGTCGATATGAAAGCTCTCGCCGACATTGTTCTGGCCGCCACGCAGGTTTCCCGCCAGGAAAGCAACGTCCGCCGATACATTGAGAAATGCATTCACACCGGTCAGCTGAATCCGCGCCCGCTGGTTTTCCGGAACAGCGCGGATGGAGACCACGGCGTTGCCGCCATCCACCAGCACGGTTGATTCCCCCACCGGCCGTCCCGCTTCATCTGATACCGCGACGCCCGCCACCGTGAGCACCGGCGCACTGAACTGGAACACGATCTCGTGGCCCGTGCCCAGCGCCCGTGGCTCGACTGTCAGCCGGTCTTCAAGGCGCCCGAGCGGATCGATTGCGAGGTCGAACATGCCTGCACTGACATGGGTTTTGCGCGATACCACACCGGTCAGCGTGAACCCGCCCGGCGTGACGTTGACAACGCCCGACGGCGCGCTGCTGCCCGCCGTGTTGGTGGCAACCACACTGCAGGCGTAAGACTGGCCGTTGGTGAGGCCGGGTATCACCAGCGACGGCCCGCTGGCGGTGGCGCTGATGGCGCCCGGACTGCAGGTTGCGGTGTAGGACAGGACTGGCGAGCCGCCGTCGGAACCCGGCGCTGAGAATGCGAGGCGTGCCAGGCCGTCACCGGCCAGCGGCCGCAGTCCGGTCGGTGCATCCGGCACCGTCGCCCACCGGACCTGCACCGCGGCCGATGGCGCACTCGTTCCGATGGCATTCCCGGCCGTCACGGCGCATCCATAGTCCACCCCCAACACCAGCCCCGTCACCGTCAGTGGCGAGGCCGGGCCGCTGACCGCTGGTAGCGCACCGCAGATGGCGGTGTACTGCGTGATGACGGAACCGCCGGTGGACACCGGCGGCTGGAACTGGATGCCGACGCTGCCGCTATTGATACTGGTCGCAGTAATGACCGGTGCGCCGGGCACCGTTGGCCCGGTCTGGGAGTACTTCACCAGTGTGAGCGAGCCAAACGCATTGCCGGCGCGCGTTGCCGTTCCGCCCACGTAGACATTGCCGGCAATGTCTACCGCCACTGCCTTGCCGTTATCGGAACTGCTGCCGGTGTCGGCAAGCGGCAGGCGCCAGACTTCACTGCCGGCGCTGTTGTACTTCACCGTCATGCCACGGGTCGGGCCACCCAGATGATTGTTGCCAAAGCCGGTGACATAGACGTTTTGTGCTGCATCCACCGCGAGCGCGAAGCCCTCGTCGTGAATGCCACCACCGCTATCGGCCAGCGCGCGCCAGAGTTCCGTGCCCGCCGAGCTGTACTTGACGGTGATGAAGTCATCGTTGGGGGTGGTGTTCTGTCCGGAGCCTGCCACATACACATTGCCGCTGGCATCAAGCGCGATGGCCCGGGCGGTATCAAAGGCGCCACCGGGACTGTTCAGCGTGCGCCGCCAGATCTCCGTGCCGCCCGCCGAATATTTCACGGTAGCGAAGTCGGAGGCAAAACCGCCATCCGTCGAGCCGGTGACGAACACATTGCCGGCGGCATCGATCGCCAGCCCTGTCGCATAGTCGCCTTTGCCCGATCCGCTGTTCATGCGGCTGTGCCAAAGTTCCGTGCCGGCGGGATTGTATTTGACGGTGAAATAGTCGGTGTCAGTTCCATTGCTGGCACGGCCGGTGATGTGTGCCTGGCCGAAGGCATCCACCGCAATGGCGAAAGGCATGTCACCGGAAACACCGGCGATGGTGGCTGACCACGCCACGCCACCTGCAGACGTAATCTTGGTCGCCACATAACCACCGCCGGTGGCAGTGCTGGCCACATAAACATCGCCGGTGGCGTCCACGGCAATGCCACGGGCCCGTGAACCCGCCACTGCGGAGCTGCGCCACTGCTCCTGCCCGGCGGCGTTGTATTTGACGAGCACCACACCGGGGAAACCGGAAGAAATATTTTGCGTGCCGACGGCGAAAATGTTGCCTGCCGAATCCAGGGCAAGGCAACAGGCATCATCGTCGCGGCTTGACGCAGGGCCGAGGGTTGCGCGCCAGAGTTCATTGCCGCTGGCATCGTGTTTCAGGGTCATGATCACCCCGCCCGAGGAGAACGGGCTGCTGGCGCCCACCACCACCACATTGCCGGCACCATCCACCCGCATGGCGGTGGTGGCAAACAGCGGATCGTCGGCCGGCCCCAGGCTGATGGACTTATTGTTGGTTCCAACGGTGGTCACGGCCCACAGCATGACGGGCGCCTGCGCCCATGCCGGAGCCGACAATACCGCCGCCAGCCACAGTGCAATGGCGCGAAAGATGGAAGCGGACCTCATGCCGGAATTCGGTCCCATGCCGGGGGGGTTCGCTTGAGGCTACTTTGGCAGGTACGGCATCGGGTCGACGGGCTTGCCCTGTTTGCGGATTTCGAAATGCAGCTTCACCGAATCCGCATCGCTGTTGCCCATCTCGGCTATTTTCTCGCCCTTTTTCACCATCTGGCCTTCGTTTACCAGCACCTTCTCGTTGTGCGCATATGCCGACAGCCAGGTGGCGTTGTGCTTGATGATGACAAGGCGCCCGTAGCCGCGCAGCCCGGCGCCGCTGTATACCACCTTGCCGCCAGAGGCTGCCAGCACCGGTGTCCCCTTGGTGCCGCTGATGTCGAGCCCTTTGTTGGCATCGGTGAACGGCGCCACGATCTTGCCCTTGGGCGCGGGCTGGATGGGCCAGGCCCAGTCGACATCTTCGTTGCCGGTCGATACGGCTGCGACCGGTGCGGCGGGTGCGGGACTGGCGTTGTCCGGGGTGAGCGCCGGGGCGGCGGCAGCGGCGGCCGGGGAAGCTTCCGCC
Organism: uncultured Burkholderiales bacterium; assembly: GCA_964431425.1. Taxonomy (GTDB): domain Bacteria; phylum Pseudomonadota; class Gammaproteobacteria; order Burkholderiales; family Usitatibacteraceae; genus UKL13-2. The sequence continues at coordinate 730 of CAYSKY010000244.1, read as the reverse complement.
GCCAGTTTCGCGTAAGCCGCGTCGCTGTAGGGCAGCTTGGTGGCCTTGGGCTCGGTCTTGAGTTTGTCGGTGTTGCTGATCGGGGCGACCACCGGGGTGGCGGGCGTGCTCACCAGCGGCATGGCCACGGGCTCGCCAGGCTTCGGTTGGGCAGCAGGTGCGGCAGGCGTGGCTGCGGCGGTCACGGCCCCGGGCGGGGTCAGGCGCAGTGACTCACCGAGCTTGATCACATTGGGGTTGTCGATGTTGTTCCACATCGCGAGTTCGCGATAGTCGAGGCCATTGGCCAGTGCCACGCTGATGAGGGTATCGCCCTTCTGGATCACGTGCACCTTGTCGCCCAGCGATGGTTTCGGTGCCTCGGCTGCGGCCGACGGCCCGGGAGTGGCGGGCGTGACGGCGGGTGTTGCCGGCTTTGGTTGAGAGGTAGAAGGCCTTGCATCGGCCACCGGCGCCGGGCGCTTCGAGGCACATCCGGCAACCATGGCCATCAGCAGCAACGGAACCACGGATTTCAGGATTGTTTTCATTGTGTTCATTACCTTGGATTCAGATGACGCCGGGGACCAGCGGCACAAAGCGTACGTCGTGGACGATGCGCTGGGCAAAACCTTCCGCCGTTCGATCGACCACAAAAAGCTTCTGGGGTTCGTTTTCCTTGCCGACGGGCAGCACCATGCGTCCGCCGGCGGCCAGCTGCTGCTTGAGTTCTTCCGGCACGTGGGAGGCG
>CAYSKY010000243.1:0-5606 GCA_964431425.1 uncultured Burkholderiales bacterium | reverse complement strand
TACCTCGCTGGCGCCGTTGTCGCTGACGCTGAATTTTGACCTCAGCCGCTGCGAAGGCTACCGCAATTTCTGCAACAAGCTCTGGAACGCCACGCGCTTCGTGCTGATGCAGGTTGAAGGCAAGAGCGACTTCGACCGTGGCATCGAAGAATGCACCGGTGACTGCGGGCCGGACGGCTACAACGATTTCTCGCAGGCTGATCGCTGGATCGTAAGCCTGCTGCAACGCGCCGAGGCCGATGTCGCGCAGGCCTTCGCGGAGTACCGTTTCGACAACGCCTCCGGCACCATCTACAAGCTGGTGTGGGACGAGTACTGCGACTGGTATGTGGAACTGGCCAAGGTGCAAATGCAAAACGGCACGCCGGCCCAGCAACGCGCCACGCGCCGCACCCTGTTGCGCGTGCTGGAAACCATGCTGCGGCTCGCGCACCCCATTATTCCGTTCATCACCGAGGAACTGTGGCAGAAGGTTGCACCGCTGGCCGGCAAGGCCGGCGAGAGCATCATGCTGGCGCCCTACCCGGTTTCGCAGCCGGAAAAGATCGATGCCGGTGCCGAGGCGTTCGTGGCAGTGTTGAAGGAATCGATCAACGCCGTACGCAACCTGCGTGGCGAAATGAACGTTTCGCCGGCGGAACGCGTGCCCTTGTTTGTCAGCGGGGATGCCGCCCGGATCGCACCACAACTGCCCTACCTGCAGGCGCTGGGCAGGATCGCCGAATCGCGCATCGTCGAGCAACTGCCGGACGCCAACGCGCCGGTCGCCGTGACCCCGACTGGCAAATGGATGCTCGACATCCAGATTGATGTGGAAGCGGAACGCGCCCGTCTCAGCAAGGAAATCACCCGTCTGGAAGGCGAGATCGGCAAGGCGGTGGCCAAGCTGGGCAACGCCAGTTTTGTCGATCGTGCGCCGCCCGCGGTGGTTGCACAGGAAAAACAACGGCTGGAAGATTTCCGCGCCAAGCTTGGCGACCATCGCGACCAGCTGGGCAAACTGAAATAGCCGGTGGCGTGCATCGGGCGCCGGCCCCGCAATAGCAAAACTCCAGCATTGGCGCGGCTTCCAGGCACTTTTTGGCCGGGAAGCCGCGCCAATGCTGGAGTTTTGCCACAGAACCCACCACGCTTGCGATTCTGACGTGCGCTTTCCACCCAGCCTGCGCGCGCTCAACCACCAGAATTTTCGCCGCTATTTCACCGGCCAGACCGTCTCACAATTGGGTTCGTGGATGCAATCCACCGCCATCATGTGGCTGGCCTACCGCCTGACCGGTTCCACCGCCGCGACCGGCACGATCGGCTTTCTGGCGATGGTGCCCTACATCCTGATTACACCCATCGCAGGCGCCGTGTCCGATCGCGTCAGCCGGCGAAAATTGCTGATAGCGGTGCTCACTCTTTCCATTGTTCAGGCGGGGGTGCTCACCTTTCTGACCGCCACCGATCAGATCACAATCGTGTCGTTGGGACTGCTGGCCTTTCTGCAAGGTGTCCTCAATGGCGTCGAAGTACCGACACGTCATGCGTTTTTTGTGCAACTGGTGGACCAGGCGGAAGACCTCCCGAATGCCATCGCGCTCAACTCCATCAACATCAACAGCACGCGCCTCATCGGACCGGCCATCGGCGGCCTGCTGATCAGTGCAGCAGGCGAGGCGATGTGCTTCGGCCTCAATGCGGTGTCTTACCTCGCCGTCGTGGCACAACTGGCACGTATCCATCCCCGCGAGGCACACCGCCACAGCCGCAAGACCAGCCTGCTCGCCGACCTGGCTGACGGCTGGAAATTTGCGCTTTCGCAGCCGGTCATACGCGCCCTGCTCTTCACACTCGGCGTCGTGTCATTTTCCATCAGCGCCTACACCAGCCTGATGCCTGCCATCTCAGTGCAGGTATTTGGCAAAGGTGCAGAACTCAACGGCCTCTTCATCAGTTGCGTCGGCTTCGGCGCGCTGGTCGGCGCCATCGTTCTGGCGCGCCGCCCCAGCGTCCGTGGATTGACGCGCTGGTTGCTGGTGGTTGTTTGGCTGGCGGCAATCGGCGCACTGGGTTTTTCCCTGTCTCGGCACGAGTGGCTGTCATTCCTGTTCATGGCCATGACCGGCATGGGGCTGATGGGATCTTCAGCCACGGTGAATACCATCATCCAGAGCATTGTCGATGAGGACCGGCGCGGACGGATCGTCAGCATCTACTCCACATTCTTCATCGGCGCCGCGCCGCTGGGTCATCTGGCCGCCGGTTGGCTGGCGGAACACATCGGCGCCGCGCGCACGTTTACGGTGTGCGGTGCGATCTGCGCCTGTACTGCCACGGCCTATTGGCTTTACCTGCCGCGTTTGCGCGCCCACATCCGGCCCCTTTACGAGCAGCGCGGTATCATTCCGTCAACGACTTTGCCCCCGGAAAAATGAGCACAACCGTCCTTTTTGAACAGCATGGCAGTATCGGCACGCTGACCTTCAGCCGCCCGGCTGTCTACACCGCCATGAACGAGGAGTTGATCGTAGCGCTGCGCGATGTCACGGCGTCGCTATGGGACAGGCCGTCACTGCGGGCGCTGGTCGTGAAGGGCGCCGGGAAGGCCTTCCTTGCAGGTGGTGATGTGGGCGTGTTTCACCAGCAGCTGGACACCATCGCCGATGAGGTCAAAGCCATGGGTGATGCGTTGCACGACGCCATCGTCAACCTGCGCACCTTGCCATTTCCGGTGATCGCACAGATCCATGGCGCCGTGGCCGGTGCCGGTTTCAGCCTGGCCCTGGCGTGCGACTTCGCGATTGCGGCAGATTCTGCGCACTTCACCACGGCCTATTCGAAGCTCGGCGTTTCGCCGGACGGCGGCAGCACATTCTTCCTGCCTCGAATTGTCGGCATGAAGAAGGCGGCTGAATTGATCATGCTGTCCGAAACCCTCACCGCTGTTCAGGCCGCGGAGCTGGGCCTGGTCAACCGGGTGGTGCCACTGGAACTACTCGACGCCGAAGTCTGCGCGCTGGCGGAACGCCTGGCCCGCGGTCCGACGCATGCTTACGCGCGTGCAAAGCTGCTGCTGAACCAGTCCTCGCACACACCGATGCGACCGCACCTTGATGACGAAATCGCCCGTTTCGCCGAATGCGCGCGTACAGCCGATTTCAGGGAAGGCGTGACGGCTTTTGTCGAAAAGCGCAGTCCCGATTTCAAAGGCAAATAATCTCTCCGGAGCAGCCTCATGACGACGGGCAACACATCATTGCGCGGCAAGACCATTTTCATCACCGGCGCCTCGCGCGGAATCGGTCGGGCCATTGCGCTGCGCGCGGCACGTGACGGCGCCAACATCGCAATATGCGCCAAGACAGTGGAACCTCATCCCAAGCTGCCGGGCACCATCCACACTGTTGCTGCAGAAGTCGGGGCTGCCGGCGGCAAAGCGCTCGCCATTCAGTTGGACGTACGCGAGCCCGAAAACATCTCGCAGGCTGTTGCGGCCTGCGCCGCGCATTTTGGCGGCATCGATATCTGCATCAACAACGCAAGTTCCATCTCGCTCACACCCACAACCGGAACCCCTGCCAAGCGCTTCGACCTCATGTTTGACTGCAACGTTCGCGCGACCTATCTCGTTTCGCAAGCCTGCATCCCTCACCTGCTGCAAAGCGCCGCCGCCGGCCGCAATCCGCATATCCTCAATCTTTCGCCGCCGCTGTCAATGAAGCCGGGCTGGTTTGCGCCCCATGTCGCTTACACCATGTCGAAGTACGGCATGAGCATGTGCACGCTGGGCATGTCGGCGGAGTTCCACGATCGCGGCATCGCGGTGAACTCTCTCTGGCCGCGTACCACAATCGCCACGTCCGCTGTGGAATTCAATTTTCCGGAAGAAATTCTCAGAGCCAGCCGCAGCACCGACATCATGGCCGACGCGGCGCATCAGATCCTCAGTGCCGATGCGCGCCTGCATACAGGCAATTTCCATCTGGACGAACGCGTGTTGCGCGCTGCAGGGGAGACTGATTTCGAGAAATACGCGATCAGCCCCGGCACACCGCTGTTCACCGATCTGTTCGTCGAACCCTAGGGATCAGTCGTTAAACCCCAGCATTGGCGCGGCTTCCAGGCCGAAAACGCCTGGAAAGGCGCGCCAATGCTGGGGTTTCTATTGTCTCGCGCCGGAAAAGACGCGCAATCAGCTCAGCGCTTCGAAATGACGAACGTGAACTCGGACGGCGATTCTTCGGAGGAAAGCAGCGGATTGCCTGTCTGCTTGCAGAAGGCGGCAAAGTCCTTCACGGAGCCGGGGTCAGTGGCGACCACTTTCAGCACCTGGCCCGATTCCATGTCCGCCAGTGCCTTCTTGGCACGCAGGATGGGAAGCGGGCAATTGAGTCCTTTTACATCGAGTTCTTTGTTGATTTGAGCGGTTGTCATGGCTTTATTGGGGGCGGTTTTGCCCGCACTATAGCAGCAAGTCGTGGCGCGATTGCCATTTTCAAGCGGCTTGCCGCCAAGCCCCTTTCGCGCTACATTCCGGCCACGGGAAAGCAGACTCCCGTGGCAAGTACCCTGCAAGACGGTGTCCCGTCCAAGCGCTGTGCCTGATCCACTTTCAAGGACATCCATGGACACCAATTCCCGCCCTTTTTTCGTTCCCGACTTGTATGCAAGCCTTGGCAGCCCGCGCGCGCCGCTGTTGATCGACGTACGACGCGCCGCCGCGTTCGACGCCGATGATCGACTGATTGCATCGGCCACCTGGCGCGACCCGTTCGCCGTACAGGATTGGGAGAAATTCCTTCCCCGCCATCGACCGGTCGTGGTGTATTGCGTGCACGGTCATGAAATCAGCCAGAACGCCTGTGTCGCACTGCGCGCGAAAGGTATTGACGCACGGTTTCTGCAGGGCGGCATCGAAGAGTGGAACGCGCGGCAGTTGCCCACGCTGCTGAAACATGCCGCACTGGGTATCCCGTCTGCGGCCAATGCGGGCTCAGCATGGATCACACGCGAACGCCCGAAGATCGACCGTATCGCCTGCCCCTGGCTGATTCGCCGCTTCATCGACCCGGCGGCACGGTTCATCTATGTCCCGTCGGGCGAAGTAATCGATGCCGCAAAGAAGCAGGCGGCGATTGCTTATGATGTGCCTGGCGTGCAATTCACACATCGCGGCGAAGCCTGCAGCTTCGATGCCTTCATCGCCGATTTTGGACTTGATGACCCTGCGCTCAGCGCACTTGCCTCGATTGTTCGTGGCGCCGACACCGGCAAGCCGGAACTCACGCCGCAGTCGCCCGGCTTGATGGCCATGTCTCTGGGCCTGTCAGCGCTGTACCGCGACGATCTGGATATGCTGGAGCACGGCATGCAGTTGTACGACGCGATGTACGCCTGGCTACGGCATGCCACGGGCGAAGTGCACAATGCCGACCTGTTTCGGGGCGGGGTATGAGCGCGTCCGCCATTCCATTTGCCGAGGCACTGCGATTCTGGCTCAAACTCGGATTCATCAGCTTTGGCGGGCCGGCCGGGCAGATTGCGATCATGCATCGCGAACTGGTGGAGCAGAAGCGCTGGATATCGGAGCCGCGTTTTCTGCACGCCCTCAACTACTGCAT
>CAYSKY010000242.1:0-5677 GCA_964431425.1 uncultured Burkholderiales bacterium | reverse complement strand
GCCGCTGTTGCCGTTGGTGAACTGCGCCCGCATGTTGCCGACCACCGTGGCGTTGATCGCCGGGTTGAGTGCCACAAACGGTGCCGCATCGAAGGAAGATCCCGTCACCTTGATGAGTTGCCCCGAGTACACCCCCGCCGACTGCCGCGTCATCGAGGAGGTCAGCCAGAGCCCCTTGTTGCTGTTGCCCGCGCCCGGTTCAAACGTGAACAGCGTGGCGAAGATGGTCGTGCTCTGATGCGTGAAATTGCTCCCCCAGCCGGATTCGTTCGGGTTCCACCACAGGTCCTGGAAATTCTGCGAGGCGAAGCTGCGGTCGCTGCCGGTGAATTCACACACGGGTAGCGTGCCGAAGGTCTGGCGGCTGATGGATTTGGTGACGGTCGCGCCGGTGCCGCCGGTGCCGTCGCCTTGCACGCTGTAGCTCAAGGTGCCGGCGTTCTCGCCGCTGAAGCTCACGGTAATGGGACCGACATCGACAAAGCTGAAGGCATTGCCGGGGAAGGGGCTGGCGTTGAAGGCCGGGCCGCGCACCCGCAGCAGGCGGCCGCTGTAATTGCTGCTGGTGCCGTTGCGGGCGAGAGACGCCACCAGCCACATGTTCGGATTCTGCTGGCCGAGACCGGCATTTTCGTAATTGAACATGGTGGCAAACATGGCGTTGCCCTGGTGATTCAGGTTCATGCCCCAGCCGCTCTCGGACGCACCACCCCACCACAGCGAGGTGTAGTTGGTGGTGGCGTTCAGAAAGCTCGCCGACACGCTGTAGGCACTGGTGGTCAGCTCCGAGGGCGTGTAATTGGTGACTGCGAGGTAGTAAGTGCCCGGCGTGACGGCCCAGTGCAGGCCGAAGTCAAAGGAGGTGGTCGAGGCATCGTCATTGGTGGCGCTGTCGCCCGCGGCGTTTTCCAGCGTGGTACCGTTGGCGCCCATTAACTGCGCCACCAGGTCAAACCCGCCGCTGGATTTCAGGTACACGGTGCCCGGCTCGGTGATGACCACCCGAAACACATCGATGTCGCCCACGTAGCTGATGCGGCCGGTCAGCGGCGCGCCGTTCAGCGTCAGCAGCGGCGCGGCGGCGGTGGGCTGGTTGGGGTAATCGTCCACCGGCAGCGCGGACCCGTTGAGCAGGGCCGAAATCTGCGGCTGAAAGTAGTCCCAGCGGCCGTAGTTGGCATTGATTTCGGGGTGCGTGCACGACAGGGTGTTGCCGTTGACCACGGTGGAATTGGACAGCACGCCGCGCAACTGCAGGCTGTTGTTGCCATTGAGCACAAACATGCCCGAACCCGATGAGCCGCCCTCGATCACCCCGCGGCTGAACAGCGCGGAATACATTTCCTGTTCATAGCCCTGCAAGCGGGTGAGGCCATCGCTGCGGCCGTTGGAGGTATTGGCGCCCAGCGCAAACTTCATCACGTCGCCGGTCGGGTGGCTGATCGAAACCAGCGGGGTGCCCGGCACCATCGGGGACGCCAGCCAGCCCGCAAAAACGGTACCGGCTGGCGGCGTCAGGGTCAGTGTCAACAGAGTCTGGTCAACAAACTGGTTGGTGAAGGTCAGGCTCGCGCCACCGCCGAGGGTCACGGCGTTCGGACTGGCCGAGAGCGTGCCGCCGCCGCAGGTGGTGGCCTCGTAGAACCAGCGCGTCTGGATGCTGGACGCCTCGGCCTGGTTGGAAATGCAGTGGTTGGCGGTAAGGAAGAAATTCTGCTGGCTGTTCGAATTGATCAGCGTGCCGCTGCACAGGAAGGAACTGCCGCCGCTGATGAAATTGATGCGTGCCACCGATTTCTTGCGCTCGGCGATGGCGGCATCCAGGACCGGGTCATTTGAGGTGCAGACCACGTCGGGGCTGCAGGCGCCGGCGGCGGTGTTGGACGCTTCCACCGGCGGCGCCTTGGCGTTGAGCGACTCTTCGAAGTGGACGATGTCGAGCACCTGGATGGACGTGCCCGGCACATTCTGACGCGACTGGATTTCCACCACCTGCGTTTCGCCGTCGGTATAGGGCGTCCAGATTTCACCTTCACGAGCAACCCAGAGGGGCAACACTTCCGCTGCATCACCCGCATTTGCCACCACCCGCATTTCGCCCAGATTGACCCCGGCCGGCAACAGCAGTTTGGCGCGGATGCCCCGCGCGCCGGTGGAAGTAATCTTCAGATGCGTCACGTAGGTGCCATCGGCAAACAACTGCCATTGGGCAACCGTCGGCGCATGATTCGCCGGGAACACCGAACCCACTCGGCGGGGCGCCGAGGGCCGTTCAGCTGGCTTGAGGCCGAGAATGCGCGCCATTGGCGGCACGCCATCCACACCATAGGCACTTTCCAGCACCGCATCGGCGAGCTGCCTAGGCGTGGGCGCAATGCGCACCTCCATCGCCGGCGCTTCACTCGAACGCAGCGACACCGGCGCTGCCGGCAATCCGCCCTGAACGCGGCTGCCGATCTGCTCCGCCGCACCGGCCGTGCCGGCCACCGACATCGCCAATCCCAACCACGCCGCCACCATGCCGCCCATTCGCTTCGCCGCCATGCTCATGCCTTTCCGAAAATACTGCTCCCTAGCCTTTTCAATCCCAGCCACTGTTGTTCCCAGAAGCCTGCGCCATAGTTCCTGCCTTCGAGCTGGTCGCGGATTCCCGTCTGTGGATACGCCAGCTCGAAGTTTCCCGTCCGGTATATCACATCCCAAATCGGGAACAGGACGGCGAAGTTGCAACCTTGTAACGCGCCTTCGTGCCCCACGCCGACACCGTGGTGCATCCGGTGGAACCGCGGGCTGACCAGCAGGTATTCGCCCACCCGGCCGAAGTGCCAGCGCAGGTTGGCATGCGACAGGCTCTCCACCACCCGGGTGGCGACCACGATCATCACGAACTGCCCCGGGGGCACGCCGATCAGCAGGGCCACCAGCGTGAATGCACCGTCCATCAGCACATCGTCGAGCAGATGGTTGCGGTCGTCGGCCCAGAAGCCCATGTTGCGCTGCGAGTGATGCAGGCTGTGCAGGCTCCACCAGATGTTGATGCGGTGCTGCCAGCGGTGCAGCCAGTAGCTGACGAAATCCAGGATCACCAGATACAGCGCGAACGACAGCCAGGGCGAATCGTTGAGCGCGGGAATCGCGTCTTCCAGCTTCCAGGGAATGATGTCGTGCAAACGAAGCCAGGCATCAAAGGTGTCGAACAGCGGCGTGAGCACAAAAAACAGGGCCAGCGGCACAAAGCCCAGCCGCTGCAGCATGGTGTAGATCACGTCCACGCGCTTGTCGGCCGCATCCTGCTTTTCCACGGGCCACCATTTTTCCAGCCCGCCGAACACCAGCGCCAGCAACGGAATTTCAATCGCGCCAATCAGGAAAAACTCGGTCGCGCCAAACGCCAGTTCGGCATAGCGGCTGAGCCCGAGCGTGTGCATGGTCGGCAGCACGAGGTTCTGGAAGACCGCCGCCTGCAGGGCGGCGAACTGGTTGGCAATCCACTCAAACATGTTTCATTTGCGCCACTGGGGATGATCGGTGATGCGGGCAAAACACAAACCTTTGGCCTGCAATCCGCCGATGAGTTCATCGAAACGCTGGTAGAGCGGATCCTTGCGCGACCAGATACCCAAGTGCCATACGAGGATGTCGCCGTCGCGGATGGTGGCGAGCTGTTTTTTGATCAACTGGTCCGAGGGGAATTTCTCGCTGGGCAGTTCGTCACCGGAAAATCCGGCCGGCGTCCATCCCACATGCCGGTAGCCGCAGGACTCGGCAAAGCGCGTGACGTTGGGCGTGAGCTTGCCGCCGGGTGCGCGCCAGAGGCCATCAAAGCCGCGGCCGGTCATGGATTTGAAAGCCTCTTCGCTGCGGCGCAGTTCGGCGCACACGCCCGCCTGGTCCAGCGTCTCACCGGACTTGGCACCCCAGGGGACGAAACTCACTTTGTCGGCGCCGATGTCCTGGCGGAAATACCAGTGCCGCCAGGTATGGCTGCCGAAGGCATGCCCTTCCTGCGCGCGGGCCTTCCAGAAGGCGGCCCACGCCGGGTCCAGCGTGGTGTCGCCACGCGTGGTTTTTTCGTTGGCCAGAAAGAAGGTCGCCTTGACCTGGCGCTTGTTGAGCACGGCCGCCATTTCCTCGGCGGGCTGCATGTTGCCGGTATCGAGCGTGAGGTACACCGTGCCCTTGCAATCGGCGGCATCGGCCGCGGCACCGGTCAGCGACGCCGCCAGGCCAGCAAGCGCCACCGCGACCCGGCAAATCAAAACTGGCTGGCTACTTCCGCGGCGCATGCGTGAAGAAGTAGATGCCGTGCGGGCTCTTGCCCACCGGGATCTGTTTGATGACTTTCTTGGTGGCCATGTCGACCACCGTCACCTTTTTCTCCCAGCGCGAGGTGACCCAAAGCTGCTTGCCGTCCTTGGTGAGTTCCATGCAGTCCGGGCCGCCGGGCACGGGGATGGTATCGACCACATTCAGTGTCACCTGGTCGATCACGCTGATGGAATTGGCCACGCGGTTGCTGACGAACACACGCCGACCATCGCCCACCGCCAGAAAATTGTGCGCGCCAGTGGAGGTCGGAATGCGCTTCACCATTTTTTGGGTGCGCCATTCCAGTACCTGCACATAGTCCTCGCCGGTCATGCCCACCAGCACATGCTTGTCATCCGGTGTCACCCACACGCCGGCGGGCGTGTTGCCGATGGGGATCTTCCATTTGTAGGTCTGGGTCTTGAGGTCCACCGCGGTGAGCTCGTTGGAGTCCTGCAGCGTGACAAAGGCCGTGGAGCTGTCGGCACTGAAGGCCACGTGGCTGGGCGCCTTGGGCGCGGGCAGGCGCTTCACCAGCGTGAAGTCCGCGCCGTTGTAGATGTCGATGCGATCCAGCCGCAGGCTCACCGAGACAAACCACTTCTTGTCCGGGCTGAAGCCCAGCTGGTAGGGATCAGAAATCTTGTCGATGCGCTTCTTGATGTCGCCCGTGAGCGGATCCAGGAACACGAGGTCGTTCGAGACCGCATTGGCGACGATGAGGTACTGGTCGTCCGGCGTTGCCATGAGGTGATGCGGCTCCTTGCCCACCGGCACGCGCTTGGTTTCGGTCATGGTGGCCTTGTCGATGATGCTGATCGTGCCCTCGCCCGAATTCAACACCACCACCACTTCGGCGCGCGTCGCCATCGACGCCAGCCCTAAGCACAACCCCGTCACCCAACGCACCAAACGATTTTGACAAATCACAAAAAAATCCCTTGAAATCACACAGTTACGAAAGGTTGCTATAGTATCACGGTGGGTGCCGCCCCGGCGCCTCTGCGGTTCGCGCGCCGCACCCGATTCGCGCTCCGCCGCCCGCGATGTTCACCAATACTGCCCCGCGTTTCTGTCAGCAATGTGGCTCCCCGAAAGTGGAGTTGCGGATCCCGCACGACGACGACCGCGAGCGCCACATCTGCGGTGACTGCGGGCACATCCACTACCTGAATCCCAAGATCGTGGTCGGCACCATCCCGGTGTGGGGCGAACAGATTCTGCTGTGCAAGCGCGCCATCGAGCCGCGCTACGGCAAATGGACGCTGCCGGCCGGCTTCATGGAAGAAGGCGAAACCATCGAAGAAGGCGCAGCCCGCGAAACGCTGGAGGAAGCCCAGGCGCGGGTAGACATCGAGCAGCTTTACGT
>CAYSKY010000241.1:0-5700 GCA_964431425.1 uncultured Burkholderiales bacterium | reverse complement strand
GACAAATACGATCGTGCAGCCATTGCACGACTGGTCAAGAACCTGGAGATCGCCTTCATGCTCGTGATCGCCGCGGGCTTTGCGCTGGCCATCCCCGCCTGCCTGTTCGTCGGCGTGTTCCTGATGGGCTGCCATTCCACGTTGTTCGGCCCCGCGAAGTTCGCCTATCTGCCGCAGCATCTGAAGGACAGTGAACTGACCGGCGGCAACGGTCTGGTTGAGATGGGCACGTTTGTAGCCATCCTGTTGGGCACCATGCTGGGCGGCGCGCTGGTGGCGATTCCCGGGATGGGGCCGACCTATGTGGCGCTGGTTTCGCTGGTGGTGGCTGTGCTGGGTCGGATTGCCGCTGGTTTCATTCCCGATTCGCCGGCCCCGGTGCCGGACCTCAAGGTCAACTGGAACCCGTTCACCGAAACCTGGGCCAACCTGAAAATCGCCAATCAGAACCGCGCGGTTTTCCTGTCGATGATCGGTATCTCCTGGCTCTGGTTCTTTGGATCGATTTTCCTCACTTCGTTTACCGGGTTCGCCAAGGACGTGCTGTCGGGCAACGAGCAGGTGGTGACGTTGCTGCTGGCGGTGTTTTCGGTGGGGATCGGGCTCGGCTCCGTGCTGTGCGAGAAAATGTCCGGCCACCGCATCGAGATCGGCCTGGTGCCGTTCGGTTCCATCGGCATGACGCTGTTCGCCGTGGACCTGTACTTCGCTTCCCGCGGCATGGGAGGCACCGGTGCGCGCGAGCTGATCGGCGTGGGTGCGTTTCTGGACAGCACCGGCAACTGGCGCATCCTTGCAGACCTTTTCCTGCTGGCCATGTTCGCGGGCTTTTACAGCGTGCCGCTTTACGCCATGATGCAATCGCGTACCGAGCCGCAGTTCCGCGCCCGCATCATCGCCGCCAACAACATCCTCAACGCCCTGTTCATGGTGGTGGCAGCGGGGCTTTCCACCGCCATCCTGCACGCCGGACTCACGCTGCCGCAGTTGTTCCTGACAGTGGCGGTCATGAACGCGGCGGTGGCGTTCTTCATCTTCAAGCTGGTGCCTGAATTCTTGATGCGTTTCCTGATCTGGATGCTCATCCACACGTTCTACCGGCTGGAAAAGAAGGGTCTGGACAACATCCCCGACGAAGGCCCCTGCGTGCTGGTTTGCAACCACGTGAGTTTCGTCGATGCCCTGGTCATCGGCGGCGCCATCCAGCGCCCCGTGCGATTTGTGATGGATCACCGCATCTTCAAGGTGCCGGTGCTCAACTTTGTATTCCGCACCGCCGGCACCATTCCCATCGCCTCCGCCAAGGAAGATCCGGAAATGCTTGAGCGCGCCTACGAAAAGATTGCTGCCTATCTTGATGAAGGTGAGGTGGTGTGCATCTTTCCTGAAGGGCGGCTGACCGATACCGGTGAGATGTACCCTTTCAAGAAAGGGATTACCCGGATTATCGAGCGTACGCCGGTACCGGTGATTCCCATGGCGCTGCGCGGGCTTTGGGGCAGCTTCTTTTCGCGTTGGGGCGGAACGGCCATGCGCTACCCGCGCGGCGTGCATTCCCGCATCGCACTGGAGGTGGCGGCTCCCTGGGCGCCCGGCGATGTTTCGCCTGAAGCACTGCAGGCCTCGGTTTCCGGATTGCGCGGGGACTGGAAGTGAGCACGCCGGCGGCTGAAACGCAGATCGGCCGGCAGGAGCTCGACCAGCTGGTGTCCGCGGGGCAGCTGGACGCGCGCCAGCGCGAGGCCGCCCTGCAGTTGCTGGGGCTGGTGCCGGATGTGCATGGCTGGCAGTTGTTTCTGTCGCGACTGTTCCTGTTTTCCGGTGCCGTGCTGCTGGTGGCCGCGGTCGGTTTCTTCGTGGCCTACAACTGGGACGAGATGGGAAGATTCGCCAAGATCGGTCTGCTGGAGTTGCTGGTCATCGTAGCGAGCCTGGCGGCGATTCGATACGCGAATGACGTGTTGCGCAGGCGTGCCAGCCTGCTGGTGGCCGTGCTGCTGGGCGGACCGCTGCTGGCCTATGTCGGCCAGACCTACCAGACCGGCGCGGACACGTATGAGTTGTTTCGAGCCTGGGTGCTGCTGACACTGCCCTGGGTGGTGCTCGCGCGCTGGCGCCCCCTGTGGTGCGTGTCGCTGGTGATCGCCAATATCGCGCTGGCACTTTTCCTGACGGAGGCGTGGCGTCCCCTGGCCGGTTCGTCATTTGGTGGGGCAACGGTAATGGCACACCTTGTCTTTAACGGGGCGGCCTTGGTCGCACTGGAATGGGCGGAGCGTCATGGGGCTGCGCGGCTCGCCGGCGGCAGCCGCAGCGCCGAGCGGCTCGCGTTGGTGCTGGTGGTAATCCCGGCGCTGGTGCTGTATCTGCACTTCCTGTTTGAAAGCCGCGAGCGGGCGGCCTGGCAGTTGTTGGCTTCTGTCGGCACGATGGCGGCGTTGTGGTGGTGGTACCACCGCGTAAATCTGGATTTGCTGGCGCTGGCGGCGTGGGTTTTCTCGGCCATCGCTGCGTGCGTGGCCACGACCGCATGGCTTGTTGGTGACCTCATGGGAGCACATAGCCTTGCATTGCTGTTGTCGGGCGCCACCGCAATCGCACTGTCGGCGCTGGCCGCGGGTTGGCTGCGGCGTTTGCAGCGTCAGCAGGTTGCGAAGGGCATGGAGGCAACGGCATGATGCTCCAGGAACTCTATCGCGGCCTGCAGCCCGAGGGCGCGGTCGCACCAACCGATTTTCAGTTCGCGCCCGCCGCCAGCCCCTGGTACACGCGCCTGCTGATGGGGGTGATGGGCTGGGTGGGCGGCCTCCTTGTCCTGGGCTTTTTGGGTGTATTCATTGCCGGATTCGTCAACAACGCACCCGGACTGACTGTGGTGGCGGTGGCAATGTTCACCGGCAGCTTTCTCGTCTATCGCGCGGCGCCCGACAATGATTTCGCCACCCAGTTTGCGCTGGCAGCGTCCGTCTGTGCCCAGGCTTGCGCGGTGCTCGCCTTCAGCAAGTCGATCGGTGCCGGCGCCGATTTTCGCGGGGTGGCGTGGTTCGCGGCGGCCATGCAGGTAGCGCTGATCCTGGCGATGCCCAATATATTGCACCGCCTGTTGTCGACGCTGTTCGCCGCCGGCGCCCTGTTTGTCGCCACCCACGATACTGCATTCATCCCGGCACTCGATGTGCTGTTTGCCGCTCTCCTGGTCGGTCTTGCGCTGACGGAGTCGGGACTGGTGGCACGTCGCGCACAGGGGCTGTCCGAGCCGGTATTCGCCGGTGTGGCCATCGCGATCGTGTTGCGCGGGGCAGCGGATCTGCATTTCTGGGGAAGCATGCCCTGGCAGCGCTTTTCGCTGTATTCCGCGCTGGTGTTCTCCACTGCGCTGTTGGCCTGGCTGCTGGCCAGGACCGCAAACATGCCGGCTGCAAACCGCGGCGCCGCCGCGGTGGCCATCATTGCTTTTGGCGCTCTCGCGTGGCGCGCTCCGGGCCTGATTTCCTGTGCATTGGTACTGCTGGTGTGCTTCGAACGAGGGCGGCGCGTGCTGACCACCCTGGCGCTGCTGGGGATCCTTGCCTACCTGTCAACCTACTACTACCAGATGAACTTCACCCTGTTGGCCAAGGCGGGCGTACTGGCGCTGACCGGTACCGCGCTGCTGGTCACGTGGGCACTTCATCAAAAATTCTTTTGCAAGGAGGCATCATGAGTTCCGGGCGATTCCGTATCGCGGTGGTTGCCGGCTTGTTGCTATTGCTGGCGCTGGTGAATTTCACGATCTGGCAGCGCGAAACCCTGCTGCGCGACGGGCGCGTGGTGTTGCTCGAACTGGCACCGGTCGACCCGCGCTCCCTCATGCAGGGCGACTACATGGCGCTGCGATTCGATGTCGCCCGGAAACTGCAAAGCTTGCCGGCGGGCGCTGAAGCCGGAACCGACGGCTACGTCGTGGTGACGGTCGATGCGCGCGGCGTCGGTGCTTACCCGCGTGTCGACGTGCCGGACCAGGCGCTGGCGGCGGACGAGGTGCGCATCCGCTTCCGACAACGCAAGACAGGCGTGCGTATTGTTACCAACGCATGGTTTTTCCAGGAAGGGTCGGCGGCGGTTTACAGCCCGGCGCGCTATGGCGAATTGCGGGTGAGCGCAGGCGGCGAGGCGCTGCTGACCGGCTTGCGCGACCGCGATTTCAAGTTGCTTTCAGCACCGCCCCGGTCATGAAACTCCAGTACCCATGGGCCTTCCGGGCCGAAAATGCTTGCAAAGGCGCGCCATTGCTTGATCCGGCCACTTTTGTCCCGGACGCAAAGGCCTTGCGATGAAGTTCATCGGCCTTTTTCTGGGCGTGCTGCTGGGCGCCGGCGCGGGCGGGTTCCCAGGGGCGCTGGCCGGCGCATTTCTGGGCTGGATGGGCGGCGTTTTCCTCACGCGTGTGGACCGCGATGCGACGAAGGGCGCTGGCACCGTTGAGCTTGAGAAGCGGCTCGCCGAGGCCCAGCACGCGATCGAAGATCTGCGGCGCAGGCTCGAGCGTTTGGAGCAGTCACCACGATCCACGCTGCAAGCCGCAACACCGCCGCTGCCAACTGACACGCAGAACCCGCCGGCTGCCTCGGCGGCTGCGCCTGTTGACGCAATGCGTGGCGCCGGCATGGAGGTGCTTTCAACGAAAACGATACCGGAGGCTTCTCGGGAATCGCCGTCGCCCGCAGAAACCCCGGCCCCGGCCATCCCGGCGGCTGTTGTCCAGAGTGCAACGTTGTCCGCGGCTGAAACTTCACCCGCCGTTTCGCCGCCGCAGGCTGCGGACGCCGCAGTGCCGCCGCCTCTGCCCGTCGCGCCCGGCGCGCCTGTCGCCGCCGCGAAGCCTGTTGGTGGACGCGACGGGCCGACGCCCAAGCCCGCCGCCGCGCCCGCCGCGACGCCGGGATCTGGGTTGGTCGAACGCCTGCTTGAAGGCAATATCGTAGCCAAGCTGGGGGTGGTGATCCTGTTCTTCGGCGTCGGGTTTTTGCTCAAGTTTGCCTACGACCGCGGCATGTTTCCGCCGGAACTTCGATTGTTGGGCGTGGCCGCGGCCAGTATTGTGATGTTCGTCATCGGGCAACGTCTGCTTGCCTCCCAGCGCATCTATGCGGTGGTGCTCATGGGTGGCGCGATGGGCCTGCTGTACGTGGATGTGTTTTTTGCGCTCAAGTCGTTCGCCCTGATTTCCGCGCCGCTCGGTTTTGCATTGTTTGCCTTGTTGGGGGTGGCCACACTGCTGCTGGCGGTCAGGCTGGACGCCCGCGCCTTCGCCGTGCTCGGGCTCACGGGGGCTTTCATGGCGCCGATTCTGGCCTCGACGGGTAGTGGCAACCATGTGCTGCTGTTCTCGTATTACCTGATTCTCAATCTGGTGATTCTGGGCGCGAGCTGGTTCAAGGCCTGGCGCGACCTCAACCTGGTCGGATTCGTGTTCACCTTTGCCATTGCGCTTCTATGGGGCGCGGGAAGTTACACCCCGGCACACTTCAATTCGGTCGAGCCTTTCCTGATCGCTTTTTTTCTGCTGTATCTGGCCATCCCGATCCTGTTTGCGCAACGACAGCCGCCGGAATTGAAGGGACTGGTGGATGGCACGCTGGTGTTCGGCATGCCGCTGTCCTGCGCCATGTTGCAGGCGGCGCTTACCCGAGGCATGGATAACCGAATCCTGGCCTGGAG
>CAYSKY010000240.1:0-5734 GCA_964431425.1 uncultured Burkholderiales bacterium | reverse complement strand
GCCCGGCACCATCCGTGCGGCGGTGAACCTGCCGCCGGCCTAGCACAACCGGGTGACGCCGGCAGGTCGTCTACTCGCCGCAGAGGAACGGGATCGCCACGCTTTGTTTGGTCGGCGATCCCGTGACGCTGGCCACCAGCTTCAGGGGAATGCAGCCGGTGTTGTGGAGTAGGAAGGTGGCGTGATATTCGCCGCGTTCCGAAAACACGCTGGTGCGCGCCGAGTGCGTCGGCAAACGCTTGCCGGTCTCAGTGTCCGTAACCTCCAGTTTGATGTCCGCTTTTTCGTAGAATTCGCCGGGCGCGCCCTTTAGTACCACATCGACACGCAGCGTCGAGGAGGGCTCCGCCGCGCCGCCTTCGCCGATGATGACGTTAAACAGCCGCGAAGACTCCCCCAGGATTTCCGAGTAAGTTCCGGTGTGTTGGTAATAGAGGCGCGGCTCGATGCGCGCCACGGTCAACACCGGCTTGGCGGCGGGCTTCTTCGGGTTCTGCATTTCACTGAACCGGCGGAAGGTCTCCTGCCAGCTGGCGTTGGCCTTCTCGCATTTGGCGGCGTCCAGCGTGAAGCGGGCGCATTGCGCGGAGGTGAAGTCCTTGCGCTGGCAGCACTCGACTTCCATCGGCGGCAGCAGCGCCCAAGCCAGGGTCGGCAGCAACAGCAGGGCGGCGAGCCCGCATCGGGTGTAATGGGCGGGGCGCAAACGGGGCGGGAGTTTCATGGCGCTGGAGATGGGTTGAACGAAGCCGCATCATACCGGCTGGCCGCACATTTCCGACGTGCTGGGCGGCTGTAACACACCGTCGCAATCAGCGCGCTAGACTGCCGCTGTGCCTGCCTGTCCGCAATGTTGCCGGTTCAGAGGCCAGACCCTTGCAAGGAGGTTCCATGAATTCTTTTACGTCCCACGGTGTAAAGCTGGTATGTGGTGTGTGCCTGATGGCCGCAGCAGGGTGTGCGTCGACCGATGCGCCGGTCAAAAACGCTGGCAACGAGCCCGGGCGTTTGCAGGCGGAAGAAAAATACGCCTATACCGGCAGCCGCATCGCCACCCGAAATTCGGCGGGTCACGTGGTGCAGGTAAATGGCACCGACTACCTGCGCTCGCTGCCCAACAATCCGGGCACCGCGCTGATGGCCGGCCAGAAGACCTCCGGCGGCAAATAGCCTTCCTGCCACACGTTTTGTCGCCGCTGGCATCCGCGCCGGGGCTATTTACTTTAAATTGAAGCCGGCACGCAATGTGCCCGTGCGGCGAAGCGTGCTCAGTGATTGAGCAGCAGAGTCACTGAGCCGCCGCGATAGCGGCTTTCATACAGTGCAGTGTTGGCCTTGTTGATCATCTGCGACCAGTCGGCGCGGATGGCGGCATGGGTGTTGATCGCGTATTCCACGCCGAGGTCGAGCGATGCCAGACGGTCCAGCCGCGCAGGCATGCCCGGCAGCAGCGCAGACTCGAACTGCGAACGCTGCAGCATCAGTGCCAGCGTCCACCTGAGCCCGGGGGTGTGCCAGTCCATGTTCATGCGCAGATGCAGCTGGCGATTGGACAGATCATGGTTGCCGCGGATATTGCGCTCACGGCCAACGCCCGCTTCGATGGCAAATTCGTCGATGCCGTGGCGCGGGTTGGTGAACTGGCGGCGCACCAGTGCGAGCCCGGCCGAAGCATCCAGGTCGCGGTTGTCAAATGCGTGGCGGTTGTCCCCCTGGTCGATGACGATGCTGGTGAAGCCATCCTGGCCGTGCTGGAAAAACAGGTCGGCCTGCAAGGCGACGCGTTGCCGAAAATGCTGGCCACCCACGGCAATGCGTTGTACACCGGCGCCGATTCCCGCACTGGCGGTCCCGACGGGGCGCCGGTAAAGCACATCCACATTGCCCTGCCGGAAGTTCAGGTCGTCGGCATGGCGGAAGTTGCGATCGCGCAGGGCGGCGTTGACTTGCAAGGACTGCTGGCCGGCGAAGTTGACCATGTGGCTGGCGGAGATTGTGGTGCCCACATAGTGACCGACCAGCTTGCTGCGACCCTCGACCAATACCAACGGCCCCTCATCGCTTAAGCGCACCAGCGGCGATGAATAGTGCTCGTACCCGGCCGACAGCTCCGCGAGGAATGTGGTCATTGTCGCGGGTGGTTCCGGTGACGCAGCGCCGGTTGTGCCGCCGGGCGGCACCATTGTGGACACTTGCGCGTCCACGCGCAGGGTGGCGATCAGCAACAGGCCGGCGGCGAAGGTGGCAATGCGCAGCATGTGAGGAAATTCAAGGTGATGTAGCCCGAGGGCTGGACATGACAGCGGGCACTTCCCGCAAAACGGGAAGTGCCCGCTGATGGTCGTCTGGTTTCGCGGGACGCTTAGATGCTCTTGTAGCAGTACTGGTAGTACACAACCTTGCCGGTCGCATCAACCATGCTGCGGGTGGAGCACTTGATGCCCTTGCCGACCGAGCGGGCGCCTTCCTGGGCGATGGCAACGCTGTTGGTGCCGATCAAGGCGACGGACACAAGGGCGAGGGCGATGGACTTGGAAAACTTCGACATGAAAAACTCCTGATTTGCGATTGATTTGCGCTGTCCCGCAAACGGAGTGATTCCGTCAAACGTCAGCACAACCTACTTAGCAGGCGCCGTGCCAACTATTTTTTCTCAATAAAACAGTTGCTTGCGATTTTGCGCCTTCGCGGTTGGGCGATATCCCCCACTGTCGGGTGTGCCATTCAACCCGATAACGCGGTCGATGGATTGCCTCGCCGCCATGTCTGCGCACGTAGATGGCACCGTCGCTATTGATCCGCGCATTCTGGTGGTTCGTCGCAGGTCGCTGGCTGGCAGAGCGCCACGCCGACACAATGCATTGGTGTCAATGCGCGAGCACGCGCCGGAGGGCAAACAAGATGCTGGAATTAATGGGCTGGCTGGTGCTGGGGGCGGCGTTGGTGGTCATCCTTGCCGGTATTTTTTCGCGGCGCGCGCCGGCGATAGCAGCGGACGGATCGGCGACCGCGCCGTCACCGGGCCCGATGCAGGGACTGCAGGAACTGGCGTGGCCGGTGTTTTTTATCGGCACCATGGGCATGCTGACATGGAAGGAAATCCTGCCCTTCCCCGCCGTGCTGCTGGCCGGCACCACACTGACGGGTGTCATCTGGGCTGTAGATCACTGGTTGCTGCGATCACGCCGCCGAAATGCCGCCGAGCCGGTCGTGGTGGAAATGGCGCGCGGATTTTTTCCGGTGCTGCTGATCGTGTTTTCTCTGCGCTCGTTCCTTTATGAGCCGTTCAAGATTCCCTCGGAGTCGATGCTGCCCACGCTGCACGTGGGTGACTTCATCCTGGTCAACAAATTCACCTACGGCCTGCGGCTTCCGGTGGCCAACATCAAGGTCACCGACGGCAGCGGCGTGCAGCGCGGCGACATCATGGTGTTCCGCCTGCCGGAGAACCAGTCAAAGGACCTCATCAAACGCGTGGTCGGCCTGCCGGGTGATCGCGTGGCCTACATCAACAAACGCCTCAGCATCAACGGTGAACCGGTGGCCTTGCAAGCGGCGGGCCAGCTCACGCAGGTGGATGAGCAACTTTCGCTGCGACGCTTCGACGCTGTACAGGAATCATTCGGCGGCAAGGCGCACACCATCCTCATCGATCCCAACCTGCCCACCTTCAGCCCGCTGGGCGTGCGCTCCTACCCGCAGCGCGACCAGTGCCAGTACCGCGCCGACGGCTTCATCTGCACCGTGCCGGCGGGACATTACTTCGCGAGGGGTGACAACCGCGACAACAGCGACGACAGCCGCTACTGGGGCTTCGTACCCGACGCAAACATCGTCGGCAAGGCGGTGCGCATCTGGATGAACTTCGGGGAGCTCAATCGCGTCGGTAATGCGATTGAGTGAGGTTGCGGGATCGGGCCGCGACGTGCGGCAGGTGAGGCGGATCTAACGCAGCAACGATCCCGTGCGCGCCCGCATGAGGGCAAGGTCTTGCGTATCGACGGCGCCGTCGGCGTTAATGTCGAACGCTGCATTCGAAGCGCGCGTGGTTACCGATTGCCGGACTTTCATGGCGCTGAGGTCGGCGGCGGTGACGGACCGCGAGCCGTTGGCATCGCCTTCAAAGAATCCGATGGTGACCAAGGCATCCAGCGTGCCGTTGATGCCCGCGATGTCCAGGCGGACACGGCCATCGGCAGGAGGTGCCGGCATCGCAACGTGAATTTCGTTGCCGACAATGGTGGCCGCGCCAATGGCAACGGCCGCACCCTGTGCATCGACGGCGGTGATGTTGCCGGGCGATGCCAATGCACCGTTGAATGACAGCACGAGTTCAAAGCCGCCCGCCACCGCTCTTGGTTCGACGGAAACCGGACCGGCAATGGCGATGCCGGTGCGGACCGGGAGATCAAACACGCCGGCGGTGCCGTGCGATTTGCGCAGGTGGGCGGCAACCAGCGCGAATGGCGTGGCGGGCAACGTGTACCTGCTGAGCGTGAGGGCCGGCGCCCGGGTGTCCGTCGCGGTATTGCTGATCACGATCATGCCGCCGGCATTGTCGAGAAGGACCGCGGGTGACGCGAAGCCGTAGATGATCGGTTCGGTCAGCCGCCATTGTTCAGCACCGGATGCATCCAGCTTCCGGATGATCTGTGATTTCTCAAAAGTCGGGGACCTGGAAATGCTGGTGATGTACGGGTTTCCCGCTTCATCCACAACGATCAGCGACGTGAAGCTCACGCCAAAAGCAGCCGCCCCGCCACCGAGAATGGTGCGCCATTGCTCGCCACCGGCCGGGTTCACCTTGACCACGCCCGAGGCTTGCGAAGACGCCGCTTCGATGCCACCGATAAGGTAGGTGTTGCCGGCCGGATCCAATGCAATGGCGCCTGCCACCAGCCCGGGCAATTCGCTTTGCCATACCGCCGCGCCGCTTGCGGCATCGATCTTTTCCAGAATCGAGGTGATTGCGCCAGACGATGGCGTCAGAAAGGACGCGCGGTACACGTTGCCGGCCGCGTCCAGGGCCATCGGTTCCCCCACTTCTGCAGTGGTATTGCGGGTCGACAGTTTGCGCCAGAGTTCATTGCCGGCGGCGTCATACTTGATGGTGATGTCCATCTGCTCGTACGCGCGGTTGGGCGCGATGGTGCCGGCCACGATGACGTTTCCGCTGCTGTCGAGCGCGACCGAGGCGACGCTGGTGCCCCAGAATCCGGGCAATGATCGACGCCAGAGTTCGGTGCCATCGGCGGCGTACTTGACCGTGAACATGTCTCGGCCAGGTGCCGTTTCAACGGTGCCGGCAGCGTAGGCCTCTCCGGCGGGTGTGACGGCAAGGCCACCTGGAATCTCTTCGCCGTGCCGGTCACCGTCAAGTGTGGCCTGCCAGAGGGCGGTGCCGTTTGGGCCGTACTTGAGGAGCAGCCAATCGTTTCCCGTCGCGACGCTACCGGTAGTCGAAAAGACAAACAGGTTTCCGGCTGCATCCAGATCCATCCCGGTAATATTTGCGACGGATGGCAGCAAGGCACGCCAAATTTCACCGCCGGCAGGCGAGCGCTTGGACAGCAGGATGCCAGCAGCCGGGGCCCGGCCGACAACAAACAGATTGCCAGCCGTATCACGCCGCAGTCCGCGTGCGGAGGTCGCCGTCAGAGCGACGCGGTCACGTACCCCTTCAGCCGCACGCCAGCGTTCGGCGCCGCCAACATCCAGCCTCACAATCCGGAAG
>CAYSKY010000239.1:5475-5745 GCA_964431425.1 uncultured Burkholderiales bacterium | reverse complement strand
GGGCGGTGATGCGGTAGAAGCCGTGCTGCAAGTTCTCAATCCAGATGTAATCTTCCTTGGGAACGCGCGGGATATCCTCAATGACGATGGACAGAATGATCACGCGACCGTGCAGCACTTTGTTGTGCTTCAGGTTGTGAAGCAGGGCGCTGGGAACCCCATTGGCATTTGTGGTCATGAAAATGCCGGTGCCCGGTACTTTCGGCGTGTCGGAAAGTGCCATCGATTCCACAAAGGCATCGAGGGGTATGGCGTCCTCGCTCATGCGTT
>CAYSKY010000239.1:0-5465 GCA_964431425.1 uncultured Burkholderiales bacterium | reverse complement strand
CGCGACCCTTGCGCCAGGTACTCATGATGGTGAACATCACTGCCCCGATCACCAGCGGAAACCAGCCGCCATCGGCGAACTTGGTCAGGCAGGCTGACAGGAACATCAGGTCATTGCCGACAATGATGGCGGTAAGCGCGAAAGCAAACACGGCGTTCCAACGCCAGATGCGCGTCATGATCACCCACAGAAGCATGGTGTCGATCAGCATCGTAATGGTGACGGCGATTCCATATGCGCTGGCAAGGTTGCTCGAGCTTTTGAAGCCCAGCACCAGCAGCACGATGGCGATGAGCATGAACCAGTTTACGAAAGGCACATAGATCTGCCCCATTTCACGTTCACTGGTGTGATTGATGGCGAAGCGCGGCAGGTATCCCAGCTGGATCGCCTGTTTGGTCAGTGAGAACGCGCCGGATATGACAGCCTGGGACGCGATAACCGTTGCCGCGGCGGCCAATGCGATGAGAGGCAGCAATGCCCATGACGGGGCCATCAGGTAAAACGGGTTCTTTACCGCCTCTGGCTGACTGAGCATCAGCGCGCCCTGCCCGAAATAATTGATCAGCAATGCGGGCCAGACCACGGAAAACCAGCCGCGCCTGATCGGGCTGCGGCCGAAATGTCCCATGTCTGCGTAAAGCGCCTCGCCACCGGTCACGCACAAAACGACCGCCCCCAAGGTAATGAAGGCCGCGAATTTGTATTCGATCAGAAAGTGGAAGCTGTAGTACGGATTGATCGCCGCCAGCACGCCTGGATTGGCGGCCATCTGAACCACACCCAGCAGGGCAAGCACCGAAAACCACAAAATCATGGTCGGCCCGAAAAAACGCCCGATGGTGGCGGTGCCGTGGCGCTGTATCGCGAACAAACCTACCAGAATGCCGATAACCACCGGCAGCACAAAACGCTCCAATGCAGGCGCGTAAAGCGTGAGGCCTTCGACGGCTGACATGACCGACACCGCGGGCGTAATGATGCCGTCACCGTAAAACATGGCTGCGCCAAACATGCCGAGTGACGTGACGACCCAACGACCGCGCGAGCGGCTGCGAAAGCAGCGCTGGGCCAGTGCGGTGAGCGACAGAATGCCACCTTCTCCGCGATTATCCGCGCGCATCATGAACAACAGATACTTGACCGTTACCAGTGTCACCAGCGACCAGAACATCAGCGAAAGGATGCCGAGAACCGTAGCTTCATTCAGCGGGATGCCGTGCTGCGGATTGAAGGATTCCTTCAGCGCGTACAGGGGGCTGGTGCCGATGTCACCAAATACGACGCCGATTGCGGCGACGGTAAGCGCACTCGATTTCTTGGTGGCGTTTTCCATGGGGGGGCCGGTGAGCAATCCTGATCACGCCGGGCGGCGGCAGGGGCTGTACGCAGAACGCGTGGTCGGCAGTTTCGTGTGCTATCTCACTTATGGCGCCAGTAGGTTGGCGGACTGTTCGGCAGACAATTTGGACTGAATTTTCTTTGCCAATTTTCTTGGCGCGAAGCATAAACCTATTTTTGCTGCGGTGCAATGTAAAGGCGGAACTTGCATCTATCCAATTGTAAATAAAAGAAAATTTCGAAAATTGCCATCGAGTACTAGGGCGTCCCGAGGATCAACGCCCGTACGTCAACGTTGCGGACCTGTTCCCGCAGTGCCCGCTCATGGTCTTCAAGTGATTGGGTAGTCAGTGCACGCGATGAATCACCCTGGCAGGCCGCGGCGATGATCTTTCGATTGATGACGGGACTGAAATGGTAAATGTCAGTGTAGAGGTCCAGGTTGTGGGTAATGGCCGCATCTGACTGGAAATCCAGGATCTGAACGTTGGGAAAAGCATCGAGTCGCCGGACCAAATGGCGCTTGAAGTCGAGCGAAATATCCAGTTGTCGCCGTTGCGCGAAATCTGCCCAAACGAGGATGGAATAGGGCGGGAACACGATTGTGAAACGGCTTTGTGGATGGGCCGAGATCAGCGGAACAATATTGGCTTCAAGACTGGCTTGCATATGCGCAAGGCTTCGTGGTCCCTGCCGAAAACGTCGGTTGATATCGGCTGGATCAATACCCTGCGTAGCCTGCTTGCGCGAAAATGAAACTTCGCGATCCCATGCCCAGGCCCGATACGGGTCCGTTGAATACCGGCCGACCGGGACGTTCCTGATCGTGGATAGCGATCGCATGGTTACGGCGCCACTGAACAGGTACGGATAATCATTCCAGGGGTTGTCGTCATACAGGTAGAGCGGCAGGGGCTCCTTTATTTCCGGCAGGCTGCCATCGATCGGCGCCGCAAATGAATTGAAATCCAGTGTCATCACGATCCGCGGTGGTGCGCGGTGGCTTAGCGCCACCTCGAGTATCTTCCGTTGCTCGAAAGCGGACATTGCGGATGTCGCGAGATTGATCGGCGTAGCGTGGCAGAGCGTTGCCACTTCGGCAAGATCGAAGTTCTCCATCAGCGACGAGCCGGTGATCACAAGGTCGAATTGCGCATTCCGGGCAAGCCCCGGATTGATGTACCGCTGGAGTGCGCGCGGAAACCTCGCCTCCGGGGGCTCCGCCAGCCGGTAATGCTGGAATGGATCGACGCGATAGTTGAGCAAGCCGATGGCAACGAGCAGCAATATGGCAAGCCCTATCGAACTGACCACGAAGATCAGGGAACGCCCTGCCTCTGGTACGGTTTCGCCGTTCTGTTCCGGGGCTTGGACGGGCATGCGTGGCTAGAAATTGAAGTACAGAAATTGCGTGACCTGTGAAAGCGTCAGGACACCGGCAGCCAACAGGACCGCGGTGAAAACTATTTCCAAGTTGCGTGCAGCGAACTGCCGGGCCATGCGGTCGCTGTTTACCGGCACGACGACCAGGCATGCCGCGACAAGCAGCAATACGGCGGGTGAGGGCGCGGCGTATAGCAGTCCGAGACTGAAGTCGGTCACATTGTATGAGCCCAGGCGGGTGATCTCGGAAACCGCCGGCACCAGTTTTCGCACCATCAGCATCGCATCCGAAAGGCTGGGTGCACGGAAGAATACCCACGTGGTGTGAACGAATAGCAGCGTGATCAAGATGGCAATGGCACGGGGCAGTCGCAGCCTGGTGCCTCGCCATAATCGATGCACCAGCAGGGCGAGCCCATGCAGTCCGCCCCAAACTATGAACGTCCACCCGGCACCGTGCCACAGGCCGCCCAGCAGAAAAGTGGCCAACAAATTTATCCCGACACGGGCGCCACCGGCGCGGTTACCGCCCAGCGGGATGTACAGATAATCGCGAAGAAAACGGGATAGCGTGATATGCCAGCGGCGCCAGAAGTCCTGGATATTGGCGGAAAGATAGGGGGAGTTGAAATTGACCGGAAGGCGGATATTGAACATCAGCGCAGCACCAAGCGCCATGTCGGTGTAGCCGGAGAAGTCAAAATAGATCTGGAATGTGTAAGCCAGCGTCGTGGTCCAGGCGCCCGCCAGATCGAGGCCGGCAATCCCCTCGTAGCCGACATTGGCAATGCCACCGAGCGGGTCGGCAATGAGGACCTTCTTGCCGAGCCCGAGCGCCAACAGGAACAGGCCGCGTGCAAGATTGACTGCGTCAAATTTCCGCCCTTCAGGAGATGCGAACTGCGGCATCATCTCCCGGTGGTGAATGATGGGGCCAGCCAGCAGGTGCGGGAAGAATGTCACAAACAACGCGTAGTGCAACGGGTTGGACTCACGCACTTCGTCTTGGGCCGTATCCACCAGATACGCAATCTGCGTAAAGGTGAAGAAGCTGATCCCCAATGGCAGCGCCAGTGAAGGAATCACGACGGAGCTTCCGATTGAGGCGTTGATCGACTCGACGATAAATTGGGTGTATTTGAATACACCGAGAAGGACCAGGTTTGCCGCAATACCGGCAATCAGCCATTGGCGTTTATGCGACGCGGAGGATCTAATGCGTTCGCCGATGTGGAAGTTCGCCAGGATGCTGCCGAGAATCAGCGGCAGGTGCCACGGATTCCACCAGGCATAAAAGACCAGGGAAACGAGAACCAGCCACGCCAGCGCGAAAGCTGAGTGGTGGCGGGCGGCGAAGTAGCCGAGCAGGGCGACCGGAAGGAAAACGAAAAGGTAGCCGTAACTGTTGAAAAGCATGCGCCATTGTCCCGATGCCGTTGCGATGCGTCAACGCGAAACATGTTGTTGCAAGGCGCCACCGGGCGTTCGCGTGGCTGGCGACCCTGGATCGACCGGCGTATCATCGCCGTTCGCACAGCATGCCCGGATGAGAATGTCAAAAAAACAGATGATGCGACTATTGGCCGTCGTGTTTGCCGCCGGCGTGGCGACCCAGCATGCACTGGCCGTCGAAGGCCTGCGCTACCAGTTGCCGCCGCAGGCCATGATCGAAATGGTGGATGCCCCGCCGATTCCCCAGTCGGTGCTGTCGCCCAATGGTGAGTGGCTGATGTTGCTGGAAAGGCCGGCATTGCCGCCTTTGGCGGAACTGGCACAACCCGATCTCAGGCTGGCCGGGGTACGAATAAACCCGCGTATCAGCGATCAGAGCCGGACCGGCTATGCGATTGCCATCAAGCTGGTGCGGATCAACGACAGGTTGGAAAAGACGGTGACTGGACTTCCGGCGGGCGCCCGCATTGGCGATGCATTGTGGTCGCCGGATGGCAGGCGCGTGGCATTCACCATCATTCGTGATGCATCGATTGAGTTGATGGTCGCTGACGCCGGCAACGGTGCCACCGCGAAGCGTGTCACCGATCGTGCGCTGAACGGTGTACTGGGCAGGCCCTTCGTGTGGAACAGCGACTCCCGCTCCCTGCTGGTGAACCTGATTCCATCTGGTCGCGGCAATGCGCCGAAAGCCGGCACCGTCCCCACCGGGCCTGTTGTCCAGGAAAATCTGGGTCGCCGTAACGTGGCGAGGACCTACCAGGATCTGCTGAAGTCGCCGCATGACGAGGCATTGTTCGAGTTTTACGCAAATTCCGAACTGGCTCACGTCACGTTTGAGGGCAAGCTGACGCCTATCGTGCAGGGGATGATCCGGGGATTCCTGCCTTCACCCAACGGCGAATACGTCCTGGTGCAGTCGATGAAGCGCCCGTTCTCCTACGCGGTTCCTTACCAGCGCTTCCCGTTGCGCACGGAGATTCGTGATGCGCGGGAAGTTGATGCCGGCAAGGTGCTGAAAGTACTTTCCGACCTGGGGCTCGCCGAGGACGAAGAGACCGATCCGGATGCGGTCCGCAAGGGGCCCCGCCAGTATGCATGGCGCGGCGATGCACCGGCAACCATAACCTGGATCACGCCGATCGAAGGCCGTCGCAATGGCCTGGGCGACACATTGAATGTCCTGTCCGAGCCATTCGAAGGAGATGGCCAGCCGTTGTTCAAGTCCGAACTGCGTCTGCAGCAGGTTTACTGGGGGCGCGATGACCTCGCGCTGGTGGTCGAGGGGC
>CAYSKY010000238.1:0-5747 GCA_964431425.1 uncultured Burkholderiales bacterium | reverse complement strand
GGGTTACTTCGAACAGGGGATCACGCACCTTGGACACCGGCGGCTTTCTGTCATTGACATCGAGGCCAGCCGGCAACCCATGACCACGGCCGATGGTCGCCACACCTTGGTTTACAACGGTGAGGTGTACAACTACCGGAAACTTCGCGGTGAACTGCGGCAACTGGGGCAATCTTTCAGGACCGCCGGGGACACCGAAGTTGTCCTGCAGGCCATCGCGACCTGGGGCGATTCGTCACTGAAACGCATGCAGGGGATGTTTTCGTTCGCCGCATGGGATGTGGATACGCAAACGCTGTTCGCGGCGCGCGACCACGTCGGCGTCAAGCCCTTCTATTACTTCTGGGACGGCAGTCTGCTCGCGTTTGCCTCTGAACTGAAGGCGCTGCTTGAACACCCGCTGATTCCCAGGGAAATTGACCTCGACGCGCTCGGCCTCTTCCTTGAATGCCAGTACATTCCAGCACCGCTGACCATCTACAAGGGCATCCGCAAACTGCCGGCAGGGCATGGCCTCAAACTGCATGAAGGCGAACTCGAGATCATGCCGTACTGGTCGCCCGACTATCGTGAAAAACCGGGTTGGGACGAGCCCACCGCCATCGAAAAGCTCGAAGCCGAGTTGAGACAATCCGTGGAGTCCATGTTGGTGGCGGACGTCCCGCTGGGCGCCTTTGTCAGTGGCGGCATCGACTCCAGTCTTGTCGCCGCCCTGATGACCGATATAACCGGCAAGCCGATCGACACTTTCAACCTTGGCTTCGCCAACGACACCAGCCAAAGCGAACATGAGGAAGCGGCGGCGGTTGCCCGCCATCTCGGAAGTCGCCACCATCCACTGATGGTGACTCCGCAGGACGTACTGGGCGCCTTCGACGAGTGGGTCGACGTGTTCGACGAACCCTTCGGTGACCAGGCGGCACTGCCCACCATGCTGCTGTCGCGCCTGACGCGCAAGCAAGTCACCGTCGCACTCACCGGCGAAGGTGCGGATGAGCTGTTTTCAGGTTACGCCAACTATGGAAAGAGGGTCCGGGAAGAGCGGATCACGCAGGTGTTGGGACACCGGCTGTCACCGGTGCGTGCGCTGGTGCCGCACCTACCGGCCAGTTGGCAGAAAGACCGTATTCTCAAGGCCGCCGGCCTGCCCTTGTCGCAGCGCTATGCGACCATCCCCAACCTGTTCGACCGCAGCACGCACCCTGCCCTGTTCTCCCCCGCCATGCTGTCCGCCCAGCAAACTCATATCGCGGATTACGCCGCCGCGTATTACGACGAGTGCAACGCAACGAGCTATCTTGAGAAAATCATGAACGTCGATATGCGCCTTTGGCTGGCCGATGACCTGCTGACCAAGGTCGACCGTGCAACCATGGCCTATTCCCTGGAAGCGCGCGTTCCTTACCTCGACCACAAATTCATCGAGTTTGTCGCGCGCCTCGACCCCGGCCTGAAACTGCGCGGCACCACCACCAAGTACCTGCTGAAAAAGCTGGCTGAGAAATACCTTCCGCACGACATCATCTACCGGCCCAAACAAGGCTTCGTGATGCCACTATCGCAGTGGCTCGACGGCGGACTGCGCAATCGTATGGAACACGCCATATCGGGCGGCGGCCTCGGTCGCCGGGGCATCTTTCGCGATGGCGCCCTGCAAAATGTACTGCGGGAGCACCGCAACGGCAGCAGCAACCACTCTGGCCGCCTGTGGGCGCTGACGGTTCTGGAGCTCTGGTTCGAACGCTATGCGCCAGATTTTCGCCTTGACGCCTGACCCGTCGCAAACGCCATGAATATCGCACCGGACAAACTATCCATCCTCCACACCGAGTCCTCCATCGGCTGGGGCGGTCAGGAAATCCGCATTCTCACGGAAGCACGCGGCCTGCTCGACCGCGGCCACCAGGTCATGTTGGTGACCCCGCCCAATGCAGAGATGCTGCCGGTGGCGCGTCGTTTCGGTATACCGGTGCAAGCCGTCGATATCGAGCGCAAGCGCCTCGGGCCATTGTGGGAACTGCGTCGCTGGCTGGACCGCAACGGCCGCGATTTTGACGTGATCAATACCCACAGTTCAACTGACAGTTGGCTGGCAGCGATTGCGTGCGCCACCTTGGGCGGCATGCCCCCCATCGTGCGCACACGCCATGTCTCCACGGCAATCAACAATAAAGCCTCAACACGCTGGCTCTACCGCCGCGCCACCGCCCACATCGTCACCACCGGTGAAGCGCTGCGGCAGCAGTTGCATCGCGACAACAGCTACCCGCTGGAACACATGACGTCGGTTCGCACCGGCATCGACCTGGAACGGTACCGCCCCCTGGATCAGGCCGGCGTGCGCCGCAAGCTTCACATCGCCAATCGCCCCACCTTAGGTATTCTGGCCACGTTGCGTGACTGGAAAGGGCATCAGTTTCTGCTGGAAGCCATGGCCGCGCTGCGAAAGGATTTCCCCCAATGGCAGCTCATCGTCATCGGCGACGGACCGCAGCGCGAGGCACTGGAAGCCCGCGCGGAGGAACTCCGACTCAGTGGCGACGTAACCTTTGCCGGCAATCAGGACAATGTCCCCGAGTGGCTCTCCGCCCTCGATCTTTTCACCCTGCCCTCCTACGGCGATGAAGGCGTGCCGCAAGGCATCATGCAGGCAATGGCATGCGGGCTGCCGGTGGTTTCTACGCCCGTTGGGGCTATTGGTGAAGCGGTGCAGGATGGGCTGACAGGTCTGATGACCCAGCCGCGCAATGCCACCGCATTGGCGGCCTCGCTTGCAAAACTGATGGCGGATCACGCCTTGCGACAGCGCATGGGAGCCGCCGGCCTCGAGTATGCCCGCGCCAATTTCGGCATCGATATCATGCTGGACCAGATGCTGGCGTTGTTCCGGCGATTTGCAAGGCCGCGCTGAGCCATGTGCGGGATCGCCGGATTTTTCGCGTCGCACCCCGTGTCACCGGCCGTCAGCGATCGCATGCTGGCTGCCCTGCGCCAGCGCGGTCCCGACGCGCAACATTTGACCGGGTGGTCCGCCGACTGGACGCGCAACGAGGGCGCGCCACACAACGCCCTGCTCCACGCCCGCCTGTCGATCATCGACCCGCGCCCCATCTCGGACCAACCGATGCGCAACGCGGCCGGCGACGTCTGGATTTGCTACAACGGTGAAGTCTACGATTGGGCGGTGCATGCCGATGAACTGCAAAAGATGGGCTACGAGTTCACCACGCGCTCGGACACCGAGTTCATCCTGCATGCGTATGAAGCCTGGGGCATGGATATGCTGCCGCGCCTGCGCGGCATGTTTGCCATCGTCATTCTCGACCTGCGGCAACAGAAGCTGTGGCTGGTCCGCGATCGCATGGGACTCAAGCCGCTGGTGTATTCGCATATCAACGGCGATTTCGCCTTTGGTTCCACGGTGCGATCGGTACTGCCATTCCTGGCGACCGACCAGCGCGGCTTCGATGCGGACGCAATCGATGCTTATCTGGCGCACCGCTACGTGCCAGCACCGATGACCATCATGTCCGGTGTTCGGCGTCTGGAAAATGCGCACCAGCTGTGCTTTGACCTGCGCAGCCGTACACTGACCAAGACTTGTTACTGGCAGCCGGTTCCGGAAGCCGGCCGGGACCGTTGGCAGGCCGAGCTCGATACCGCCATCAGCCTGCGAACCGTCGCCGACCGTCCACTTGGGCTGTTTCTTTCTTCGGGCATCGATTCATCACTGGTGGCTTCGCGCCTTGCCGCCACCGGTCATGCGGGTTTGCAGACGTTTACCGCCGGCTTCAGCGATCCGTCCATGGACGAAAGCCCGGTCGCCGCCGAGATTGCACGGACGCTGGGGTTCCCCAATCAGACGGTGCCCATTCCGACCGCCATCCACAGCGACTTCGCCCGCATCGTGGCGGACCTCGACGAACCTTTCGCCGACCCCAGCTGCATTCCCACCTGGTATCTGGCGCGCGCCACCACCGAACACGTCAAAGTCGTACTGGGTGGCGATGGCGGTGACGAACTGTTTGCCGGCTACAAACGCTTTGCCAAGCATCTTCGCAGCGGCTGGCGCCGCAATCTATCTGTCGGCGGTAAACCAACAGCCTCGCGCGCTGCACTGGCCGGGCGCGGCTGGCATCGCACACGCGATGAAGCCCGCATGACCTGGCACGAGGCCTACAGCCTGCGCTTCTCCGGATTCACACCCGGCCAGCGCGCGGCATTGCAGCCAGCGCGGCCGGTCACGCAATTCGCGTGGTGGCGGATGCCCGACTTCACCGGGGGCACTACAACGGCGTCGCTTGGCGAACTGCTCGAAATCGACCGGCTCAACTACCTGCCGGAGTACATCCTGCGCAAGGGCGACCTGACCACCATGGCACACGGTCTGGAACTACGCGCACCGCTGCTGGATCACCATTGGGTCAATCTGGTGAGCGGCCTGCCGGCATCCAGGCGATTTACCACGCCCGCCAAACAGTTTGTGGCGCCGGCCATGGACGAACTTGCGGCCCTTGATCTTTTCAATCGCAAGAAAAAAGGGTTCAACCCGCCGCTGCGACAATGGCTGCAGACCGATTTGCGGGAAATGCAAGAACGTCTGGGGCCGCGCCTGGAAGGTCTCACAAGAGGGCAGGTCGAGGCGGCCGCGGTCGATGAACTGCTCGCACTTTATCGGACCGGCGCGGAGCATCTGGCCGAGCAGGTACTGCAGCTGCTGATTCTGGCCATCGCGCTGGAGCAGTTGCGCGATCTGGCGGAGTTGCCTTGACCATCGCCACCCCAATTTCATCCGAACTCCGCGCCGCTGCACGCAGGGTACTGATCATCAACGTCACCCGCATCGGCGACACCGTCCTCGCGACGCCTGCCTACCGGGCCATCGCGGCACATTTTCCCAACGCACGCGTTACCTGCCTCGGACATCCCAAACGCGTGGAGGTTATCGAGCACCTGCCTTGCCTGCACAAGGTCGGCGGCATTACCAAGAACAGCGCAGCAACTCGGGGGTGGAAGGACGTGTTGTTTGGCGCGGAGTATGACTGGGCGTTTGTCTGGGGTAATGATGCCGCGCTGGTGCGCTATGCACTGCGCAAGGCGCGCCATGTCGTCGCCCAGCGACAGAATGACCCTGCACTGGACGCACGCCTGTTTGCGGCCGTCGATATGCCACCGCAGAACAGGCTGCACGCAGTTGCCTGGTATCTGGCGTTACCGTCTGCGGTCGGAATTTCGGCAAATGGACACCGGCTTGACGCTGTCATCACTGACGCAGAATCGAAATGGGCCGGCGAGAGGCTTGCTGCCGACTGGCCCGAGCGTCCACATCCGCTGATCGGCATGCAGGTCGCCAGCTTTGCCACCAAGAGTTACCGCGACTGGCCGATCGGGCATTTCATCGCCCTTGCGAATCGTGTGCTGGAACACCTGCCCGACGCCGGCTTCGTGCTCTACGGCTCGGCAGAGGACCAGTTGCGGATCAACGAGCTGCGGGCGGCCATCCCCGGAAAATGTGTCAGCTACGCGGGCAAACTGACGCTGCGCCAGACCATGGCCATCATGAGCAGGACCGATGCATACCTCGGCGTCGACACCGGCCCCACGCACCTGTTCAGCGCCCTGCAAAAGCCAATGGTGGTGCTCTACCACCCCTCCCTGCCCAGCGCGCTGTACCGGCCGCTGGAACATGGGGCCCTGTACGTGCTCGACCACCCGAAAGCTGGGCCGGGTGCCGGAAAGGAAATCGC
>CAYSKY010000237.1:0-5753 GCA_964431425.1 uncultured Burkholderiales bacterium | reverse complement strand
TGCCCGTGGTGGTGATCGCGCCCAACGATACCTTGCTGGAAAAGGTCAAATCCAACATGCAGGAAGTGCGCGCCCGCGGCGGCGAACTATTTGTGTTTGCCGACCTCGATTCGCACTTTGTTGAGGCCGAAGGTGTGCACGTGATTCGCACGCCGCGTCACGCAGGATTGCTGTCGCCGATTGTGCACACCATTCCCGTGCAGCTGCTCGCGTACCACGCAGCATTGGTCAAAGGCACTGATGTGGACAAGCCGCGCAACCTCGCCAAGAGCGTCACGGTCGAATAGTCGCATCGGCGTCGAAGAAGCCGGGCTTCCGGTCGCGGGGCAGTTGCTTCAACGCGTGTTCCGCGCGTGAAGCACTCGCCCGGTCGGGATAGGGCTTGCAGGCCAGCACACGCGCCGGCGGATGAGAGCGCGTGTAGCGCGCACCAACTCCGGCCAGGTGTTCATTGAACCGTCTTTCCAGATCGGTGGTGATGCCAGCGTAATAGCTGCCATCCTCGCATTCGAGCAGGTAAAGCAGCCACGCCGGTCGTTGCGGCCGTGCCTTCAACGCAGCACTTTTGTGGTTTTGGCCACCGTGCTCCAATTCTCGTCGGCCTTGCGAATGTAGCCGGGCTTGTCCTGTAGCCAC
Source organism: uncultured Burkholderiales bacterium (assembly GCA_964431425.1). Taxonomy (GTDB): domain Bacteria; phylum Pseudomonadota; class Gammaproteobacteria; order Burkholderiales; family Usitatibacteraceae; genus UKL13-2. The sequence goes on along the minus strand of CAYSKY010000237.1, from coordinate 5,117 downwards.
ATCGCCTGCACCTTGGCGTCGTAGTTCAGGTACAGTTTTCCGTCGACGATTGAAAACGCCTCGGGCGACGTCACCGCCTTGTAGCCGCGCGCCGTGCCAAAGGCGCAGTAGCCGCCATATTGGGGGGCGTATTTTTCCGGTGTGGCCAAAAACAGGTCCCGGTGGGCGGCCGACTTGAAATGAAAGTTTGAACCCTTGTACTCGCCGGTGAATTCGCCGCTGCCCTTCACGGCCCGCCCTTCGACGTGATAGGCAACTACATCAAAGCCCTGGATGGCGGCACCACCGGCTTCATGAAACTCGCCGGCAACGCCGGACACCGCCCACACGCAAACAGCGATGGCGGCGGCCATCCGGAATAACGCAAGAAACGGAACATTGGGCATGGAGGGCTCGCGGATAGTGGCGTGCCGATGCCGGCACCGCAGTTATTTTGTCACGCCGCGCACGTTGGCCTTACATCCGCAGCGCACACATCTAACTTGCTACACTTTCGACATGACCACGCCAACCGATTACAGCCGCCGCTTCACGCTCGATAACCTTGATATTCGCGGCCAAACGGTGCGCCTCAGCGATGTCTGGAAAGCGATGTATGCGGGCCGCGGCTATTCGCCGGCGGTGCGGCAGTATCTGGGCGAACTGGCCTGTGTGTCCGTATTGGTGGGCGCGGGACTCAAGCAGCCCGGGCGCGCCGCAATCCAGATCCAGAAAAAGCGCGACGCCGGCACCCAGGTCTATCCGGGCCCACTGGCCGTGCTGGACTGCACCGACACCCTTGCGTTGCGCGGCATGGCCACATCCGATGCCGCCCTGGCCGGCGACATTTCGTTCGCCGACTGGGTGGACGGCGGCACGCTGGCGATGACGCTGTCCTATGCCAACAGCAACCAGATCTACCAGAGCGTGGTGCCATTCTCGGGCCTGTCGGCCGCGGAGTGCTTCGAGCACTACTTCGACCAGTCCGAGCAATTGCCCACGCACCTGTGGCTCGCGGCCGATGAGAACGGTGCCGGTGCACTGCTACTGCAAAAACTCCCCAACGCCGACCTCAAGGATGCCGACGGCTGGGCGCGCGTGGAGCACCTGGCCGCCAGCGTGACCTCGGACGAATTGATCAACCTGCCCACCGAGGTGTTGCTCACACGCCTGTTCGCCGAAGAGGATGTGCGCCTGTATGACGCCAAGCCCGTGACCTACGCCTGCAAGCGCGATACCGGCAAGGTCGAGGCTATGCTGAAATCGCTGGGCCGCGAAGAGCTGGAAAGCACGCTGGCCGAACTCGGCGAAATCGTCGTCAAGGACGATATCTGCAACGAGGAATACCGGTTTGGCGCCGAAGACGTAAAGCGACTGTTCGGCTCATGAACAAGCCGCACACGATCGAAACCTCGGAAGAGGCCGGCGTCCGCTTTTTGCATTTCGGCTCCGAATGGGTGCAGGGCGCGATGCGTGTGGCGCGGCCCTATGCGCTCGAGCTGGAGTACACCCGGGAAATGATGGCCTGCCTGCTGCTGCGGCCGGATGGAGAGTGGCCGATGCGTGTGTTGCAGGTCGGCCTGGGTGCGGCCTCGCTCACCAAATTCTGGTACCGCTACCGGCCGGCTGTGCACCAGACGGTGGTGGAACTGAACCCGGCGGTGGTGGCGATGGCGGTACAGTCGTTCAAGCTGCCGCAGAATGACGCGCGTATCGACATCCAGGTCGGCGACGGCGTTTCCTGGATGCGCGAGGAACGACGTGAGCGATTCGACTGCATCATGGTCGACGGCTACGACCACAATGCGCGCTTCGGGGCAATGGGAACCGAGGCGTTCTACCGAGATTGCCGGGCGCGGCTCGGGCGGCAGGGCATGCTGGTGCTCAATCTGTTCGGTCGCACCCACGGCTACCGCCGCCAGATCGACAACCTCAGGGCGGCCTTTGACGATCGCGTGCTCGCGCTGCCGCCGATCGATGAGGACAACCATGGCGGCAATGCCATCGTGTTTGCTGCGGTAGGGGAGCGGCTGACGCTGGATACTCCCACGCTGCATGCGGAGGCGGCAAGATTACACGCTGAAACCGGAATCAAGCTGGCCGGCACGCTGATCCGGCTGGATCAGGCCATCGCCGGCGGCACCGGCAAACTCTAGCACTGGCGCGGCTCCCAGGCCAAAAATGCCCGGAGAGCCGCGCCAATGCTAGAGATTCTTCGTTTCATGTAGCACGAACTTTTGCGCCCGCGCGGGTCCAATCGTTACTTTCTTACGGGAACCACCATGACTGACGCAGAACAAAGAGCCCTCATCACCATTGCCCTGCTGGCCGCCTTTGCCGACGGCAACAACAACGATACCGAGCGCGCCGAGGTCAAGCGCATCGCCGCATCGCTCTCGCGCGACAGTGGCATCGATATTTCGGCGATCTACCAGGATGTGCTGTTGAAGCGCGTGTCACTCGATGCCGCCGCTGCCGCGCTCGTCACCACGGAGTCGCGCAATCTCGCTTTTGAGCTGGCCGTTTGCGTTTGCGACGCGGACGGCGCACGTGGCGACGCGGAGAAGGTGTTCCTCGCGGACCTGCGCGCAAAACTCGCGCTGGACGGCGCCGCCACCAGCGCCTTTGCCGGCAATGCCGATGCATTGGCCACGGCGCCCCTGGCCAAAACGACGTCGTTCGAACCCACCAGTCTTGCCAGCACCATGTCGGCCGAAGAACAGGACAAGCTGATTCTCAACTACGCCATTCTCAACGGTGCGCTGGAACTGCTGCCCGATTCGCTCGCGTCAATGGCGATCATCCCGTTGCAAATGAAGCTGGTTTACCGCATCGGCAAGTCGTACGGTTTCGAACTCGACCGCGGGCACATCAAGGACTTCCTGGCCACGGCCGGCGTCGGCATGGCCTCGCAGTATGTGGAGCAGATCGGCGTGAAACTGGTGGGCAAGGTATTCGGCGGCGGGCTGATCGGCGGCCTGCTGGGCGGCCTCGCCAAACAGGCGGTCAGCTCCGGTTTCTCGTTTGGCACCACCTATGCGCTCGGCCATCTGGCCAAGCGCTACTACGCGGGCGGGCGGACGTTCTCGGCCGATGTGTTGAAGGATACGTACGCAAGCTTGCTGGGAGAGGCGCGCAGCCTGCAGGGCCAATATTTGCCGGCCATGCGTGAAAAAGCACGGACCATCAATGTCGCGCAAATACTCCAGGAAGTACGGCAATAGCCCCCGCCCGGGGCTGAGCCGAAAACTTCTTGACCTTCCCATGATGGGAAGGTTTATCGTGTGAACTCCTGAACCTACAAACTGTGGAGAACACGATGATCGAACTCACCATCAACGACATGACCTGCGGCGGCTGCGTGGCCAGCATCACGCGCGTCGTCACCGGCCTGGACCCCGACGCAAAGGTCACGGCCGACGTCGCCACCAAGCGCGTTTCCATCGAAAGCCCGCTGGCGACCGATGCCGTGGTGGCCGCCATCAGTGACGCGGGCTATCACCCGCAGGTCACCGGCTAGGCCTGCGCAGCGGAAGGCAGGAGACTGCCCGTGAACACTTCGACGGATCTCGCCATCACCGGGATGACCTGCGCGTCCTGCGCGAATCGTGTGGAGGCCGTGCTGTCGCGCCTGCCCGGCATCGAATCCGCGTCCGTCAACCTGGCCACCGAAAAGGCCACTCTGTCGTCGCCGGGCCCGCTGGATGTCACACCGGCCATCGCCGCGATCGAGAAGGCAGGCTACGGGGTCATGCGGGAGGAAATCACGCTGGGCATCGGCGGCATGACCTGCGCCTCCTGCGTCGGGCGTGTCGAGAAGGCGATCGCGAAAGTGCCGGGCGTGACCGGCGTGACCGTCAATCTGGCAACCGAGCGCGCGAGCGTCGCCATATTGGCCGGCGCCACCACGGCCGACGAAATTGCCCGCGCGGTGAAACGTGCCGGTTACGAAGCGTCGATGACCGCGCAGTCCGCCGCCGTCGCAGCGACACCGTGGCTGGACGCCAAATCGCAGGTGATATTGGCGGCACTGTTGTCGATCCCGTTAACGCTGCCGATGTTCGCGGCCATCGTCGGCATGCACTTCATGCTGCCGGCATGGCTGCAGTGGCTGCTGGCCACGCCCGTGCAGTTTGTGCTGGGCGCCCGCTTTTACCGCGCGGGCTGGAATGCCGCACGTGCCGGGGCTGGCAATATGGATTTGCTGGTCGCGCTGGGTACCAGCGCCGCCTACGGACTGAGCGTCTACCTGTGGGCAAACGCAGCGGAGGGTGCAGTCCCGCACCTTTACTTCGAGGCTTCTGCGGTCGTGATCACGCTGGTGCTGCTGGGCAAATGGCTGGAGACCCGCGCCAAGCGCGAGACCACCGACGCCATCCGCGCCCTACAGGCCCTGCGGCCGGAGCAGGCGCGGGTACGGCGCGGGGAGGCAGACGTGGACATCGCCATCGGCGACGTGCGCATTGGCGACCTGGTGGTCGTGCGCCCCGGCGAACGCGTGCCGGTGGATGGCAGAGTGCTCGAAGGCGCCAGTCATGTCGATGAATCACTCATCACCGGTGAGAGCCTGCCGGTGGCCAAGCGCGAGGGTGATCGCATCACCGGTGGCGCGGTCAACGGCGAGGGTGTGTTGGTGGTCGCTACCATTGCCACGGGTGCGGAGAGCACGCTGGCACGCATCATCCGCATGGTCGAATCGGCGCAGGCCGGGAAGGCGCCGATCCAGCGGCTAGTGGACAAGGTCAGCAGCGTGTTCGTGCCAGTCGTGCTGGTGGCTGCGCTGGCCACGTGGCTGGGTTGGTGGTTGATTGCAGGTGACTGGCAGGCGGGCCTGCTCAACGCGGTAGCCGTGCTGGTCATTGCCTGTCCCTGCGCCTTGGGGTTGGCCACACCCACCGCCATCATGGCCGGCACGGGTGTTGCGGCCCGGCACGGCATCCTCATCAAGGACGCTGTCGCATTGGAAATCGCCCATCGTGTCTGCGTGATTGCCTTCGACAAGACCGGGACGCTGACCGAAGGCAAACCGGTGCTGGTGGCGGCTGCGGCGACAAACGGTGACCGGCGTGCCTTGCTGGCACTCGCGGGGGCGATGCAGCAAAACAGCGAGCATCCGCTGGCCCGCGCCGTCATGACGG
>CAYSKY010000236.1:675-5756 GCA_964431425.1 uncultured Burkholderiales bacterium | reverse complement strand
GCCGGTGGCGATCTCTTTGGAGGCCACGTTGATCGATTCGGTCGATTCCTTGATGCTGGTGACGATCTCGGACAGACGGTCGACGGTCAGGTTGGCGTCTTCCTTCAGTTTCTGGAACGTGCCTTGATAGTTGTCGTTGATCTTCTGGGTCAGGTCGCCGGCTGACAGGGCGCCCAGGACACGCATGCCTTCGTTAAGCGGACCGATGACCGAATCCAGCGTGGCGTTGACGCCTTCGACGATCTTGCGATAGTCGCCCTGATGCTTGCTGGCGTCGGCACGGGTTTCCAGTTTGCCTTCCACGGCAGCCTTGGCCAGCAGGTTGGCATCCGCCACGAGGGCACCGACGGCGTCAATACAGACATTGAGGTTGTTCTTGATGGTGTTGAAGTCGCCGTTGTAGGAATCGGTGATCTTGGCCGGGATGGCACCACGGGAGATCTGGTCGACATAGGTGGCGGCCACGTTCAGCGGGCCGATCACTGCATCCAGGGTGCCGTTGACACCGGCCACCACACGGTTGAAGTCGCCTTTATGCTTGCTGGCGTCGGCGCGGGTGGAGAGCTTGCCGGCCATGGCGGCTTCGGAGAGCATCGCTGCGTCGGCGACCAGGGCCTGCACGCTGGCCTGGGTGGTCTTGAGGCTGGCGAGCAGCATGCCGGTTTCGTCGCGGCTGCTGTTCTCGATGCGTTTGCTGAGGTCGCCTGCAGCCATGGCGTCGGCCACTGCCACGGCGTCTGCCAGTGGTTTGGTGATGGAGCGCGCGATGAACCAGGCGAACAGTACGGCGATCAGAACGGCTGAGACGGCGACCGATTCCAGGATCAAGGACGATGACTTGGCTGTGGCGGCCGCTTCCTTGCCGGTTGCCTCCATGGCTTCGGTCTGGAAATCAATCAGCTTTACAACCGATCCCTGATATTCGGCTTGGGTTTTGCGCAGCTCGCCCTGCAGCAACGCCACCATTTCAGCCTTTTTCTCTTCCTTGAGCAGCGCCAGAAACTTGTCCTGGCTGGCCACGTAGGCTGTGCGGGCATCCGCAACGTTCTTCAGAATGGCCTTGCCTTTTTCGCTCTTGACGCTGGCGTTCAGTTTGTCCAGGTTGTCGCTGATAATCTTGCGCTGCGGAGCAATTTCATCGATGGCCTTCTGCCGCTCATCGCCGGTAAAGATGTAGGCGTTGCGCAGGTGCCGGGCGATGGTCTGGATTGCCTCGATCATGTCGTTGGACTGTACGGTCTTCGGGAACCGATCATGAGTCATCGACTGGATGTCTTCGTTCAAGTCCGCCACTCTTACCACGGCGATCACCGCTATCGTAATGAGCAGCGCCACGGTGATGCCAAATCCGAACATCAGCCGGGTGCCGATTTTCATGTCTGCCAGTTTCATTTCAAACTCCGTTCGAGTGAGTGCGTGAGTTCATGCCGGCTCGCCCTCGCGGACGGCATGGGGCAGAGTCAGGCCGGTCTCTGCAAGACAAAGGAATTCCAGGCTGGCCTGGTGAAACGTGTCGGGAATGGGTGGGTGCTGCATGTTGAGAGTTGTATGAATCAATGTGCCAGCTGTCCGGCGGGCTTGCTGACGACGATGGAGTGGCCGGCGGTGACGACGTGTGCCACATCGAGGATGAGTGCAACGCGGCCGTCGCCCATGATGGTGGCGCCGGAGACACCGGGGACCTTGCGATAGTTGGCTTCGAGGTTCTTGACCACCACCTGGTACTGGCCGATGAGCTGGTCCACCATCAGCGCGGTCTTGGCGCCTTCGAATTCGATGATCACCAGCACCTTGCTGTGTACGCCGCCGGCCGGTGGGGCCGCGTTGAACACTTCGTGCAGCGCCACCACCGGGAGGTAATCGGTGCGGACTTCCACGACGCGCCCCTGGCCGACGACGGTGCGCAGCATGCCATCGGTAACTTGCAGGGACTCGACCACGTTGGCCAGCGGAATGATGTAGTGCTCGCCGTTCACGGCCACGGACATACCGTCCATGATGGCCAGGGTCAGCGGCAGGCGGATCGACACGCGGGTGCCGGCGCCTTCGACGGAGTCAAGCTCCGTGGTGCCGCCCAGCGCGGTGATGCTCTTGGTGACCACATCCATGCCCACGCCGCGGCCGGAAACGTCGGTCACCTGCTCGGCGGTGGAGAAGCCGGGCGCCCAGATCAGCTGCCAGACTTCCTTGTCGGACATGTTGTCACTGACGTCCATGCCCTGTTTGCGGGCCTTGGCGAGGATTTTTTCGCGGTTGAGGCCGGCGCCGTCATCGCGCACTTCAATCACAATACTGCCCCCCTGGTGGGAGGCGGACAAAAAGACGGTGCCATAAGGCACCTTCCCGGCGGCCACGCGCTTTTCAGGCGATTCGATTCCGTGGTCGACCGAGTTGCGGATCAGGTGATTCAAGGGGTCGGTGATCTTTTCGATGAGTCCCTTGTCGAGTTCCGTTGCTTCACCTGAAGTTTTGAGTTCGATTTCCTTGCCGAGCTTGTGCGCCAGATCCCGCAGCATCCGCGGGAAGCGGTTGAACACCACCGCCATCGGGATCATGCGGATCGACATCACGGCATCCTGCAGGGAGCGCGTATTGCGCTCGAGGTCGGCAAAGCCGGACAGGATGCCCTCGTGCACGATCGGGTCGATGGTGCGGCCCTTGTTGGAGAGCATGGCCTGGGTGATGACCAGTTCGCCGACCAGGTTGATGAGCTGATCGACTTTTTCCACCGATACCCGCAGCGTGGAGGCATCGGCGCCGCCGGCGGCAGCATGGTCGTTGCGTGCCCTCGCCGGTTTGTCGGGGCCGGCGGGCGCGATGGCGGCGGCAACGGCCTCCGCAACCGGTGCGGGCTTCGGGTCATGATCTTCAAACAGGCCATATCCCGGGTCGCTGGCTTTGGCGTCCGCAGGCGCGCGGTCCGCGTGCGTATCTGGCACGTCGGTCCCGCTTGCCTCGGACGGCGCTTCGGACGTGAACTGAATCTGGTCGCGGCTCACGTGGAATCCAAGCAGGTCGCACAACTCGCTCTCAGGAGAGGTGGTGACAACCTTGTAACGGCGGGTGGTCTTGCTCTTGGCGCCCTTGCCCTTGATCGGGGTGATGGTGCCAAGGTTGGGGATGTCGTTGAACAGCTCGACGATGTTGTCGAAGATGCTTGGGTCATCCAGCGGCCCGATGGTCATTTCCAGCTCATGCGGTCCATCGGCTTTCTTTGGTTTGGCGGCGGCGGGTGCTGTTGCGGAGGCGGGCGCGGGCGCTGCGACGGTGGGTGGCAGGGCGGCGTCACCGGCGGCATGGCGGCGCACGGTGGCCAGGAGTTCACTCACGTCACGCGGTTCGCCGCCGTTGTCGTTCTGGTGGTCGGCCAGTTGGGCCTTGAGTACGTCACCGGCTTCCAGCAGCGTGTCCACGATCGCGGTGCTGAGCGACATTTCGTGCTTGCGGACCTTGTCCAGCAGGGTTTCCAGTTCGTGGGTCAGTTCGGCGACATCCTGAAACCCGAAGGTGGCGGCGCCGCCCTTGATGGAATGGGCTGCGCGGAAGATGGCATGCAGGTCTTCTTCCACCGGGTCATTGACATCGATGGACAGCAGCATGTTTTCCATTGATGCCAGGTTTTCAGCCGCTTCCTCGAAGAACACCTGGTAAAACTGCGTCAGGTCGATGTCGCTGGAAGCGCCTTGGTTTGTCGCGGTACCGGGCTTGCTCATGATGGGGCCATTTCAAATTGTTTGACGGTGTTCGCGGGCTTGGGGCCGCCCGCTCAGCGGATCACCTTGTTGACGACTTCAAGAAGTCGCACCGGATCGAACGGTTTCACCAGCCAGCCGGTTGCGCCCGCGGCGCGGCCGGCCGCTTTCATGGCATCCGAAGACTCGGTGGTCAGCATCAGGATGGGCGTGGTGCGGTACTGCGGCAGTTGCCGCAGCGACTTCACCAACGAGATACCGTCCATGCGCGGCATGTTCTGGTCGATCAGCATCAGGTTGACGCTGGATTGCTTGGCGCGCTCCAGGCCCTCCTGTCCGTCCGCCGCCTGTACCACGTTGAACCCGGCGCTCTTGAGCGTGAAAGCCACCATCTGCCGCATTGATGCCGAGTCATCCACTGTGAGTATTGAGTACATCGCTGATGCCTTTGTATGAGTTCTTTCCGATTCCCGGTGCGGCACCGCCGTCCGGCCGGCCGGTGTGGCAACCATCGTTGCCACCACCCCCGTATTGCCTGGTTTCGTCCCTGCCCGGTCCCCCGTGCCTTCCCCCGAAAACGGCATGCCTGCCGCCTTCACATCCGCTGCCGCGAGCCGGCCTTGCAGGCCAGTCGTGTGCGTCACAGGTATTTGCGGCACCTGCGCAGAAATCTTTAGGGTGTCGGGCACTGACATTTGGTAGGCGGTACGGCTGCGGCGGCCGGAAATCGGCCGGTGACGGTGGCGCCAGCCTTTCGCCTGCACCGATGTCACAGGGGACGCGCCAGTGGGTGGCGCGTGGGCGGCGTTGCAGTCGGGTGGGAAACGACATGACAGGGCGGGCGCAGGCGGCGTCCAGCCACCCGCATTGCAGTTCCAGACGATTGATTATCGGCAGCCGCCATCGGATCGAAGGGGCGGAAAAGGGCCGGATTGCCGCCCCAATTCGCGTAATGCCCTGCGCCGCCGCTCAGGCCAGCTCTACCCGGTTCTTTCCGGCGGCTTTTGCCACGTATACGGCACCGTCGGCCCGGTGCACCACCGAGCCGTAGGTGTCGCCGGGGCGGTACTCGGTTACACCGGCGCTGAACGTGATCAGGATCTTTTCGTTGTCGTGAAGGAAAAAGGTCCGCGTCAGCTGACGCTGGGTACGGGTGATGATGGTGGCTGCGTCTGTGCCCTTGGTGGCGGGCAGCAGGATCACAAATTCCTCGCCGCCATACCGCGCGACTTTGTCGCTGGGCCGCAGCGACCCGCGCACCAGGTTGGCTACGTGCACCAGCGCTTTGTCACCGGCCTGATGGCCCAGTGAATCATTGAGGCACTTGAAATTGTCGATGTCGAGCAGCACCACCGACAGTGGAACGTTTTCCCGTTCGGCACGTGACTG
>CAYSKY010000236.1:0-665 GCA_964431425.1 uncultured Burkholderiales bacterium | reverse complement strand
AGGCTGGAGACATCCACCAATTCCCGCTCAAGAGCCTGCACCCGCGCCTCGTGCCGCACGGCGGTTACGCGGGCCGTGAGCAGGTCGGTGTGGGTGCGTTGGATGCTTTCGCGCATATCGACCGTGTCGTCCAGCAGTTCTGCGACCACTTTCGACAGCGAGGCGAGGTCGTCGGCCTGCTTGATTTCTTCGGCGCGGCAGCTGATGCGGGCATGGTATTCGCCGGTGGAACTGGCTGCGTTGGCCAGCTGGTCGATGAGCGAGGTCAGCATTTCCTTGACCTCGGCCTTTGCCTGGCGGATCTGCGACTTGATTTCGGCCTGGCGCTGGATGGCCAGACACAGGCTGTCTTCGACCTCGCTGAGCGCGTCTTCGTCGAGAGGGGAGTCCAGCATGTGCATGATGCGGGTCACCTGACCGTGCACCCAGGCGTCATCATCGGCGAACAGGGCCATGTTTTCGCACAGCAGGCGCAGCAGCTTGATAAGTCGCTGGCGCAGTGCGCCTTGCCGGGAGGCTTCGGAACTGACCCGGGCAGCGGCGGTACGGACTTCCTGGATCCAGTCTTCACCGGGCGTGTGCGGAACGGCGGCCAGGCGCGCGGCCAGCGAAGGCGCGCGGGAGGTGGTATCTGCGGCATCGCCAACCGGCTGGCAACCTTCAAG
>CAYSKY010000235.1:3998-5763 GCA_964431425.1 uncultured Burkholderiales bacterium | reverse complement strand
GTAATTGGTATTGCCCGCCTGGTTCGCAGCAATGGTGCAGGTACCCACCGTGATCATTGTCACGCTGGTACCGGCGACCGAGCAAATCGTCGGTGTCGTCGAGGTAAATACCACGGTGCCGCCAGGCGCCGTTGCCGTGACCGTCACGGGAGCTGCACTAAACGTCTGTGCGGCTGGTCCTGCGAAGGTGATGGTTTGGTTGGCCTTGTTGACGGTGATGACCAAAGTTTGGGTCGCTACCGGCGCGGTTCCAGTTGCCGTTACCAGCAAGTTGAATGTACCGGCTGCGCTTGGCGTACCCGTGACGGTTGCCGTGCCAGAGTTTGCTCCACCGGAAGTGAAGGTGAGACCTGCAGGCGCGGCGCCTGCCGTGATCGTTGGCAACGGCACACCTGTTGCGGCGATGTTGAATGTTGCCATTGCCACACCAAAGGTCAGCGGGCCGACGGCGGTGCCGCTAGTGAACGCAGGCGGAACTGGAGTCGGCGCCGGCGTAACGTTAGCCGTACCTGAGGCCGCGCCGCTGCCAATTGCGTTGGTGGCGACCACGGAACAGGTATAAGGCGTGCCGTTGGTAAGGCCGTTAACCGTGATTGGCGACGTCGCCGCGGTACCCGTGAAGGCGCCCGGGTTGCAAGTCGCTGTGTAGCCCGTGATTGCAGAGCCACCGGTGAATGCTGGCGGCGTGAACGCAACAGTGGCTGAATTGTTGAACGGCGATGCGACGCCAATGGTGGGCGCACCTGGAACAACTGGAGTAATTGCAAAGGTCTGGACGACTTGGGGGGCGGCGGCAAATGTCGCGTTACCTGCCTGATTGGCGTTGATTGTGCAATTGCCGGCAGTGACCGTAGTCACGTTAAAACCGCTCACGGTGCAAACTGCAGGCGTGGCGGACGTCAATGTCACTGGCAGTGCAGACGAAGCTGTGGCTGTCAAAGGAATAGTCGCCGCGCTGAAACTCTGTGCGCCAGGATTTGCAAATGTAATGGTCTGTGAATTACCACTAATGGTGACTGACAACGTGCCTGTCGTGAACGATCCTGAAGCGTTCGTCGCTCTTACAGTAAAGTTGGATGTGCCGATTGTGTTGGGAGTCCCGGATAAAACGCCGGTGGTCGGATTCAACGTCAAATTGCTGGGAAGAGTTCCCGAAAACACTGAGTACGTCGGCGCAGGGGAGCCATTTGCAACAAACGTATAGCTATATGCAACTCCGGCCGTACCGGCTGGAGGTGCTGCGGCAGAAAAAGAACTCGGCGCGGCAGAAAGATTCAGAGTTAAGTTTGCTGAGATGGGTGTAGTCGTAGAAGCGCCCACCGCACCGCATGAACCATCCGCATCGACTTCAACTGCTGTCGCGGCGGTCGTGCTAATGACGTAAGAGTTATTTGTGGCTCCAGCTTGCGGCGCAATCGTAAAGGTGGCGAGCAATTGGTTCGCTTCCGTATGCGACAAACTAAATGTTGCGTCAACTCCACCCATATCAGGTGCTGTGTTGGGGTTGTTGATTGAAAAGGCAGAAAAAGGTGCGCCAAACGAAGTTGGGAAATTGGGCCCCAATGTACGTGCGGTTACATTGAAGTTTCCGCTTTCACCCACCGCAGACTGCAGAAAAATGGCGTTCCCACATAACTTCTCGCCAGCGGTCGGCGTTGCGCAAAGCGAAACCTGAAATGTCGGGCCACCGGTCGTAAATGAAGTGGACGCTGCACCACCGCAGGTTGCCCCAGCGGAGAAGAAGGCGTTTACTGCCGCGTGAGAC
>CAYSKY010000235.1:0-3988 GCA_964431425.1 uncultured Burkholderiales bacterium | reverse complement strand
AGACGGAGCAGAGATTCCCAACAATCCCGTCAGCACCAACGCCGCCTGCAATAAGTGTTTGCTTCTAATCATCATTCGCCTCTTTTACGTTTCACTAGGTTTTTCGGCCAAACTTGGTACTAAATAGGATTACGGGTTCAGGTTGTTACCTGAGCGAGCGGAAATGCCCAGCAGGTCGCCGGCATTGATTGCACCGTTGGCATTGAAGTCAAAGCGGAAATTCGTCAGGTCGACTGGAACGCCGGAGCGCGCGCTGGTACCCAACAAGTCGCCGGCGTTGACCGCGCGATTGTTGTTTACGTCGCCTGCCAGGAACCCGATCGGCGCGGGGAAAGCCGTTGCAACGCCATTCACGTTGCTCAGCGTGATCGCGACGCGTGATTTGTCCGGCATCGTGCCAATGGTAACGACTACTTCGTTGCCGGAGAAGGTGATTACTGGAGCAGATCCGACGCTTGCGGACGATGAGTCAAGCACGGTCACACTTCCGCCTGCAGTAATTGGATTGTTGAACTGGAACACAATTTGATGTCCTGTGCCGATGAGACGAGGTTCGGTGGTCACCGCGCCCGCCAACGCGACAGAAGTATCAATCGGGATTTCAAACGGTGATGCAAAGCCCGTATGAGTCTTGCGGGACTTCACGCCCAGCAGTGTCAACGTGGCTGCGTTAGATGGCGTGACGTTCAGTGACGCGGAAGCCGGTCCGGTGCCCAAAGAATTGGTTGCGGTGACCGTGCACGAATAAGGCGTACCGTTGGTCAGAGATGTCACAGTGATTGGCGATGTTGTGCCGGTTGCCGAACTCGAACCGCAAGTCGCTGTGTACTGAAGTATTGGTGATCCACCAGTTGCGCTCGGTGCTGTGAAATTGATGACGGCACGCAAATCACCTGGCGTCGCTGACACTATCGTTGGAGCGCCAGGAACCGTCCCTGTAATACCGAAGGTCTGGGACACGATCGCGGCGGGATTGAAATTCGTATCGCCTGCCTGCGAAGCCTCAATCGTGCAAGGGCCCAAGGCCAGCATCGTGACATTTCCATTGAGAACCGTACAGAAGTTGAGTGACTTGGAAACCAGCGTCACAGGAAGACCAGATGAAGAGGTCGCGGTAACCGGTATCGGCGTAGAGCTAAATGTCTGCGTACCGGGATTCGGGAACGTGATGACTTGACTCGCTTTACCACTCACTGTCAGCGTGAACGCCTGTTGGACTGTCGTCGCGCCGCTGGTCGCGCTAAAGGTAAGGTTGTAGACACCTTGTGCCACGCCAGCAAGGCTGGACAGTACGCCGGTGCCGGCATTGAAGCTTACAAGGTTCGGCGGAGACCCAACTAGTGCCAAAGTTGGATTTGGAATGCCAACCGCAGTTACATTGAACGAGTTAGTCGTGGTGCTTGAGAATGTCGTCGCGTTGGCACTTGTAAAGGATGGCGCTGCCGACCGTGACATGTTGAGTGTAGCGGTCAGTGGCGCATCCGTCGGAATTGTGGTCACCCCGCATTGGCCATCGGCGTCTACCGCAGCAGCAGAAGCAGAATTGAGGCTGATGACGTACGAATTGTTTGTTGCGTTCGCAGAAGGTGCAATGGTAAAGGTGGCCAACAGGATATTGGCAGCGCCGGCAACCGGTGAAATGGTATTTCCGACCGCTGTAACCGTCGCGCCCAAATCCGCCACTGTCACCGGCGCCGTAACGATCGACAATGGCAATTGCGCCACATCGCTGTTCAAGTCCTGAAACGGGCTGCCCACCCGCGAAATTGACGTTACCGTGAAGCGTCCGTTTTCGCCGGCCGCAGCCGCTTCCAGTACCGCGGTATAGCCGCATGTCCCTGCCGCGGCAGGGGAGTTCGAAATCATGCACAGAGACGCAGTGACGGGCGCGCCGCCCGGCGCGAACGACACCGTATTATTGTTTTGCGTACAGGTGGCACCAGCGGAAAAATATGCGCTGACCTGAGCGTGGGACGGTGAGGCAAAACCGATCAAAACGGATGCCAGAACGGTCGTTGCACGCAGTATTCTTGCCAAGTTCATGTTCTGCCTCTATGCGAGAAGATTTTTATTGAAAGCCGGCTACCAAAAAATCAGGTGCCAAGGTTCCAGCAAGGTGTTCCGGACGGTCCAACGAGCGCAATGAGCATATCACCGCATTCTAGCTGAAACAACGCGTATTCAGGGGATACCAACCCCATATTAAAGAATTGCATGAATTCGCAAACGGCCGCCTTTGGTTTCAAACGAACGACTTCAAATTCTGTGCGCATCGTCACCTCGGAAATATGACAATGCGCACTCTTGACTACAAAAAACGCCCTCAGGACACTAAGTCCCTACAGTCCAATACGCAAATTCCATTCCATTCCCGCCACCTCGCAGTTGAGACCGTGAACGGCAAAGCTGCTGGTACCACCGAAAATCGCCAAATCGTTTTTTAATTGTTTAAAAACAGCCGGTTGCGATGCGGGTTTGAGCCGAATATCAAATCCACGGTGTTGGAGCGGCGTCGCGATGCCGGAGCGGCGAATGCCACAGCCTGTCGGAATCGGAAACAAGACCAAGACTGGTTGGGTGATTTGACGCTATTTGGCGACAAGTTCGCGTGATAGGTCACGCCGAAGGCGCACCAGCTTGCAGGTTAAAACGCAACGTCGTCTTACTGCACTGCACAATGCACAGTGTTTGAAGCACGTGCAACAAATACAATTTTGCGTCATGGCAGTACCGCACCCGCGCGAGACTTGGCGATCCCGAGGTCTGCGGCAGAAATGTCTCCAGACAGATTGAGGTCAAGCCGGAAGTTAGACTCGCTGAGGGGCTGTCCGCGCCGCGCCTTGATGACGCTCAGGTCGCTTGCGCCGACAGACCGGGACGCCACGACGTCCCCCACCAGGAAGCCGAGCGCTGCCTGGACGTCCTGCGTGCTATTGACACCGGTTAGTGCGACCAGCACCCTCGTTCCGTTCAAGGCGCCGGGCAGGATTGCATGGACTTCATTTCCCGACAGCGTCAACGTCACCCCGCCGATACTCTGGTTGTCGACATTGGTCGCACTGCTGCTCGTAACCGTGGCAATCGGCTGGTTGAACCTGAAAACGATGGTGTGATACGGGCCGACAGCCCTGGGCTCGATGGTCACATCGCCGGAAATGCCAGCTGCCAGCTTGATGTCGAGATCAAATACTCCCGCGGCTGCGTGGATTTTCCGCGAATAGGCGCCGATGAGTTGCAATGGCGCGGCATTGTCCGGCACCACCGAAACGGCGGCGGACTGCGGTCCGCTGCCGATGGCATTGGCGGCACGTACTGTGCAAGAGTAGGTGAGACCGTTGTTAAGTCCGGTGACCAGTATTGGCGAGCTTAGCTTTGTGACCGGCGTACTGCCGCCGCCGCAATCCGCAACGTAGCCCAGAATTGGTGATCCCCCGTTGGACGTTGGCGCAGCGAAGGCAATCGAGGCCAGGCCATCGCCGGCGACCGCCCCGTCGGCAGCGCGGCGATAGAGCGTGCGTTCGCCGGCCCCGCCGTGCACATGGCGCACGTGGTCGTCGGCGTAGGCCGGCAGGCCAGCGGCGCCGAGCACGGCGTCGTCGCGGCAGGTGCGCAGCATGCGACCGCTGGCAGGACTCACCGGATGGAAGAAGCGATCGGTGCTCCGGCACCACCACAACGGCGGCGTGTCCTGCAGCGCCATCGCCGGCGCGAACGCCGGCGCGAGCTGCGGCGAAGCCACCCGCGCGAGCTCGGAACGTTCCCGCTGCCAGGCCGCATCGGCATCGGCGTTGCGCGGCGGCAGGCCACGGCCCGGCGCCCGCACCGGATCGACGCGCAGCTTCCAGGCGAACCGCGCGATGGCACCACCGTGGCCGTGCACCGCGCCGAGCAGCACCCGGCCGCTGCGGCCTTCGTGCAGCACGACGAACGGGGCCCCCGGGTCGTCGGTGCGCACGAGGTCGAAGCGCAGGCCGGCACTGGCGGCAGC
>CAYSKY010000234.1:0-5765 GCA_964431425.1 uncultured Burkholderiales bacterium | reverse complement strand
CCTCAAAATCCACGATACCGCCACCATCAGAATCGTACCGAACAGGAAACCGAGCAATGGTGAGACGAAGATGAACAGTACCGTCTTCATCACCCCGCTCGATACCAGTGCTCCCGTGCCGGCTTTGGCAACCGCGGCGCCGATCAGGCCGCCGATCAGCGCGTGCGAGGAAGAGGACGGTATGCCGTAGTACCAGGTGATGAGGTTCCAACTGATGGCGCCGATCAGCGCGCCCATGATGACCAGGTGGTCCACGACCACCGGATCAATCGTTCCCTTGCCGACGGTTGCCGCCACTTTCAGCTGGAAAATGAGGATGGCCACAAAATTGAAAAATGCCGCCCATGCCACGGCATATTGAGGCTTGAGCACACCGGTGGATACGATGGTCGCGATCGAGTTTGCAGCATCATGAAAACCGTTCATGAAGTCGAAGATCAGCGCGAGCGCGATCAGGAACACAATCATCTCAAAGCTGATCGACACCGCTCCCATTTGTGACTCCGGTTTTTTCTAGTAGGGTGTCAGGCGTTTTCGAGCACGATGCCTTCGATGACGTTGGCCGTGTCTTCCGCACGGTCGGTCACCGTTTCCAGAAGCTCGTAGATGGCCTTGAGCTTGATGAGCTGCCGCGTATCCGGCTCGTCGCGGAACAGTTTCGACATGGCCGAGCGCATCACGCGGTCCGCCTCGGATTCCAGTGCATCGATTTCGCTGCACACTTTCAGGATGGCTTCGGCGTTATCCATGTTGGACAACATACTCACCGCCTGCTTCACCTTGACCGCACAGCTCACGCAAATGTCCGCCAGGCGGCGTGCTGCATCCGTCACTTCGCGCACGTCGTAAAGCATGACGCACTCGGCCACGTCCTCCATCAGGTCGAGGATGTCATCCATGCGGCTGATGAGCTTGTGAATGTCCTCGCGGTCCAGCGGGGTCACGAAGGTCTGGTGCAAAAGGTGGATGGTTTCGTGGGTGATCTTGTCGGCTTTTTTCTCGATCGACGCCACGTTCTGCGCATGCGCCTCGCGGTTGCCCATGTCGGCAAAGAAAGCGTTCAACTCCTGCGCCCCTTCAAGCACCAGCGAAGCGTGGTCGTTGAAGTAATCGAAAAAGCGCCCTTCCTTGGGCATCAAGCGTCCGAACATGGGGCACCTCAGCAGAGTTTACAAACCGGTGACAGTTTTGTGACTGCCGCGATTCTAGCTGAATTGCGCGGGCATTCCGGCTACAATCCCGCCCGGTGCGATGGTTCCGGCACTGACTGCGAGGCCCTGTTCCATGCTGAAGAAAATTGTTGTTTCGCTGATTGCAGCACTATTCCTGGCCGGCGTGGCCGGACCCACCTTTGCCGCGACCCCGCAAAAGCCCGCTGCGACCAAGTCAGCCAAGAAGAAGGCCCAGGCCAAGAAGCCGGCCAAGAAAGTCGCGAAAAAGAAGCGCGGCAGTAAAACAGCAGGCGTCTGACCAGACGCGACGCGAGGAGCAATGCCCTTCGGGGGGCAAAGCTCCAGCATTGGCGCGCCTTCGCGGGCAATTTCGGCTGGAAAGCCGCGTCCCCGCTTGAGTTTTCCCTCCCGAATTCAGGTGTGCGGGCAGGCCTGACCAATTCATGCGACCTGTTGCGTTCGACAACGCACAGAGCCCGAACGACGATATCGCCATACTCCCCTGAGTCGGCCCAGGCCTTCCCCTGCAACTCTGCTGGAGTAAACCAAATGAACACCCCGAACCAAGCCCTAGTGCGCGCATTGGCCGTTGCCTGCTTCGCATCGCTGCTCGCTGCCGGTTGCAGCAAGGCACCAGAATCCGTTATGCCGGCGGCGGCACCCGCCGCGCCCGCGCCACCGCCGGCCGTCACCTCGGTAGGCAATGACATCGACGACACGGTGGTGACCACCCGCGTCAAGACTGCGCTGCTGGCCGATCCGATGACCAAGAGCTTCGACATCCAGGTGGTCACCCGCAAGGGCCAGGTACTGTTGAGCGGCTTCGTCAACGCGCAGGCCGACATCGACAACGCCATGACTCTGGTCGCCAAGATCGAAGGCGTCAAGGGTGTGGACAATGGCATGAGCCTCAAGGACGGCAAGGTGACGGTCGGCAATGCGGTGGACGACACGGTCCTGACCGCCAAGGTCAAGTCGGCCCTGCTGGGCGATGCGGCCATCAAGAGTTTCGATGTGGCGGTCGTGACCCGCAAGGGAGAAGTCCAGCTGAGCGGATTCGCCAACGACCAGAACCAGATTGACCGCGCCATCCAGGTCGCCAGGTCCGTCGAGGGCGTGGCCGGCGTCAAGAATGAAATGAGCGTCAAGAAGTAGCGGCCACACCCGCGCGGGAAGACCTTCCGGTTCGCCCGCCGGGTAAGGCTTGGCGGCCGGTGTGGCGCCCACGGCGCCTAGGGGTAAAGTGACGGTAACGACATCAGCCTGCCGCCTTCATGAATGACTGCCGACGCCTTTGCAGCACCGCCCGCCCAAACGCCATAGTCTGGGCGGGGTTGTTTCTGGTTGCTTGCCTCGCGTGCCGGGAACCTGCACATGCCCAACCGGCGGGACGCTATGAACCTTCAGCCGACTTCCGCGATCTGGAAAAGCAGGGTGTCCTGATCCGCAACATTCGCGTGATCACCCAGAACATCTTTGATCCCGATGACGCGGCCGAGAACAACCGGCTGTACATGTTTGTCAATCGCCTGCATATCCAGACCCGTGAAGACGTGATCAGCCGCGTGCTGTTGTTTCGCGCCGGCGAGATCGTATCGCAGCAAAAGATCGAAGAGACCGAACGTATCCTGCGCGGCGTGAGGTACCTCTACGATGTGCAGATCAGGCCGGTGGCCCTGGCCGATGGCGCGGTGGATATCGAGGTGCGCACGCGCGATACATGGAGCCTGGATGTCGGTGCCAGTGTGTCCCGCACCGGTGGCAACAACAAGACCAACCTCGAATTGTCGGAGTACAACCTGCTGGGAACCGGCGCACGCCTGGGCATTTCCCGACGCAGCGACGTTGACCGGCGCGGCTCGCAGATTGAAGTCGGCTACCCGCGCGCATTTGATGGATGGACCGACGTGCAATTTGTGCGCGGGCAATTTAACGACGGCTCGCGCCGGGCCGCGTCGATCGTGCGTGCCTTCCCCTCGCTGGATGCGCGCTGGGCGGCAGGCGCCACCTGGGACCGCCAGGATCGCCTTGATAGCATCTACAACACCGGCAATCTGGTTGCCGACTACCGGCACCTTTCCCGTACGGCGGAAGTCTTTGGCGGCTGGTCGCCGGGGTTGATCAATGGCTGGACGCAGCGCTACACCGTGGGCGCCTTGCGCATCGACGACGACTACCGCGCAGAGCCCGGCAAGGTGGCCCCGGTACCACTGCCGGTGGATCAGTCGCAACGGGGCACCTACTTCCGCTACGAACTCATCGAAGACCGGTACATCAAGCTTTACAACCGCAGCCAGATTGCGCGATCCGAGTTTTTTGCCAACGGTTTGAACCTGCGGCTGCAGGCCACACGCAATATTGCCGCATGGGGGGGCACCCAATCGGCGTGGCTGTGGTCGGCCTCCGCCAGTCGCGGCTTTGTACCGGCCGCGGACCAGAACCTGTTTGCCAATATCTCCTGGGACCGGCGCATCGCCTCCACGGGAAATTTAATGGATGTCGCGGCGGGCAGTGTTCGCTATTACGTACCTGAGGGGCGGCGCTGGCTTTTCTACACGTCCCTTGCAGCGGATCGCGTGCGCGGCGGCGGGATTGCCGACCAGTTGATGCTCGGTGGCAGCAACGGCCTGCGCGGCTATCCCGCGCGCTACCAGGCGGGCGACAAGCGCGTGTTGGCCACGGTTGAACAAAGGCTCTATACGAACTGGTACCCGTTTCACCTGTTCCGTATCGGGGCGGCGGCCTTTGTGGACGCGGGTCGCGCGTGGGGCGGGCCCAACCGGAATACGATCAACGGAGGCTGGCTGGCGGATGCCGGCGTGGGCCTGCGCATCGCCGTGGATCGTGCCGCCTTTGCCAACATGCTTCACCTCGATGTGGCGACCCCGCTGCAGCGGCAGGGTGACATCAAGTCGGTACAATTTCTGGTCAAAACCGAACTGAGTTTCTAGGCTGCCCGCGCCCGTGCGGCATCCGGTCCGCACCCAAATGAATTTGTCACGATTTGCCGGTTCTTTCCTGCAGCAGCCTGCCGCGCCGGCGGCAGCCATCCGGCAGTACCGGCCGGATATCGATGGCCTGAAAGGCCTAGCGGTGCTGGCCGTCATCCTCACGCACTACTTCAGCGGACTGCTGCCCGGCGGTTTTACCGGTGTTGATGTGTTTTTCGTGATTTCAGGTTACCTGATCGCGCGTTCCACCTTCATCGAGATTCACGCCGGACGGTATGGTGTGTGGCGCTACTTCTCGCGCCGTATCCGGCGTATTTTTCCCTCGCTCATCGTTTTGCTGGCGAGTCTCCTGCTGATTGGCTGGTGGACGTTGCTGCCGGAGGAATATTCATTCCTCGCCAAACACACGGCGGGGGCCTCGGTGTTCATTTCCAACTGGCAGTTCTGGCGGGAGGTGGGTTACTGGGATGTCGCCGCCGAACTCAAGCCCCTGCTGAATTTGTGGTCGCTGGGCGTGGAGGAACAGTTCTACCTGCTGTTTCCATTGCTCATTGTTGCGTCAATTCGCCGGCGGCGTGGAGCGTTCACGGTACTTTCCCTTGCGCTGCTGCTGTCCTTCGGCGCCAGCCTTTGGCGTGTGACCGACCACGCGAGCTGGGCCTATTACCACCTGTTCAGCCGCCTGTGGGAACTGCTGGCGGGGGCACTGTTTGCGTATGCGGAGCTGGGCCGCCTGCACGGGGCGTACGCCGGCAGCAGTGGCGATGCCGTCCCCCAGCCTGTCTTGCCCGCGGCGTGGAACTCGCCGGTATCGGTGGCCGGGCTGGTGTTGTTGGCGGGAAGCTTTGTGCTGATTTCCAAAAACATGCTGTTTCCGGCGCCGTTCGCACTGTTGCCGGTGCTGGGGGCGCTGCTGTTGATTGCCGCCGGCCCACGCACTGCAATCAATCGGCACGTGCTGGCAAACCCCGTGCTCGTCTATGTCGGCCTCATCAGTTTTCCGCTTTATCTATGGCACTGGCCGCTGCTCTCACTCGCCCGCATCTACGACCAGGCCGACCCGCCGGCGACATGGAAGCTCGGCCTGATCGCGCTGGCATTTGCAGTCTCTGCGTTGAGTTATCACGCCATTGAGCGACCGTTGCGTTTCGGACGTCTCGCTGCCAGCCGACTGGTGCCCTTCGCGCTGCTGGCCTGTCTTGTGGCAACCGGCGCGGTCGCACTGGCGATCCACAGGACCGGTGGCGTCTATTCGCGTTTCCCGGTATTCGACAACGTTTACCAGCATCCGGCCCAGGCGCGGGTGTTTGTCCCGCCGGCATTTTCGGCGGAGCGGAAAGTGGCACTGATCGGCGACAGCCACGCACAGATGTACGACGAGGCGCTGCGCAGCCATTACTTTCAGCAGGGACGCCAGCTGGTGACGTTCTTTCGTGCCGGCTGCCGGCCGTTCTGGGATCTCGACCAGCATTCCCCCGGTTACCCGGCGCAACAATGCCCGGTGCAGGTGAATGCCGCCATCGACCGCGCCATCCGGGCTGCGGACATTGACACGGTCGTCCTCATTGCGCAGTTTCAACACTTGCGCGACCTGGTCCATCCCCGGACGCAAACCCCCGCGGATGTGCAAAGCACGCCGGGA
>CAYSKY010000233.1:0-5794 GCA_964431425.1 uncultured Burkholderiales bacterium | reverse complement strand
TGCCGGTGTTGATGATGGTGGCTCCCGCTTTTTCGATGGCCTTGGCGAGCTTCACCACTTCTTCCCAGCTTTGCCCGTCGGGGATCAGGTCCAGCATCGAGAGGCGGTAGATGATGATGAAATCCTTGCCCACCGCCTCGCGCATGCGGCTGACGATTTCCACCGGCAGGCGCATGCGGTTTTCATAGCTGCCGCCCCAGGCATCGGTGCGATGGTTGGTGTGCGCGGCGAGGAATTCGTTGATGAAATAGCCTTCCGAGCCCATCACCTCCACGCCGTCATAACCACCCTCGCGGGCCAGCTTGCCGGCGCGCACGAAGCACTTGATCTGCCGCTCGATGCCGCCGGCAGACAATTCGCGCGGCGTGAAGGGCGTGATGGGCGAGCGGATCTTTGACGGTGCCACCGACAGCGGCGTGTAGCCGTAGCGGCCGGCGTGCAGGATCTGCAATGCGATCTTGCCGCCGTCGGCGTGCACGGCATCGGTAATCTGGCGGTGGCTGCGCGCAGCGCCCGAGGACGCGAGCCGCGAGCCGAACGGCGACAGCCAGCCTTCGATATTGGGCGCGAAGCCGCCCGTCACCATCAGCCCCACACCGCCGCGCGCGCGTGCTGCAAAGTAAGCGGCCAGCTTCGGAAAATCGCGGGTTTTGTCTTCCAGGCCGGTATGCATGGAGCCCATCAGCACGCGGTTCTTGATGGTGGTGAAGCCAAGGTCCAGCGGGGCGAGCAGGTGCGGATAGGGAGAACTCAAGGCGGGCTCCGGGCGATCAATGTTGTTGTTTGGTCGGCACCGTGCACGGCGAGACCGGTCTGTGGCGGTGACTATGCCACAGGAAAGTCGAGGCTTTGTTCGAAATCCGCCGGCTCAGGCGGCCGCGACCGGCAGCGCGTTCACGATCGCCCCGGCTGCCAGAGCATGGGCGGCAAAGGCGAACAGCTGGTGCTCGCACCAGGGGGCGGCGATGAGTTGCACGCCGATGGGCAGTTCACCGGCGGCGCGCGGCAGGGGCGCACAGATCACCGGCAGCCCGACGAAACTGACCGGCTGGGTGAGGATGCCGCCACTGGCGGCCGACGGTACCGGCTGCCCGTTAAGTTCGAGCATGCCTTCGCCGTGGCGCGGTGCCGTCCACGGGGTGGCCGGCGCAATAAGGATGTCGGCGTGACGAAACCCGGCGCGCACTTCGTCGCGGAAAAAACTCCGAAAGCGATGCGCCTGTGCGACCTTTACCGCCGGCTGGAGGGCGCCCGCCATGAGCCGGCAGGCGCGGTCCGGTTCGAAGTCGTGGGCGCGATGGCGCAACCTGTCCAGATGCAGCGCCCCGCCCTCGGCGGCGGAAATCATGAACGCGGCGGCGCGCGCGGCAGCGGCGTGTTCCCACTGCTGTTCGCACGTCACACCCAGCGCCGCGCAAAAGGCGCCCACTGCCTGTCGTACCTCATCGGTGGCGTTGTCATCAAAGAACCCACCCAGCCGCGCCACATGCAGGCCGGCGATGTCGTTGTGCAGGGCCGCCCGGGCGTGGCAGGGGGGGCGGTCGGCCTGGTTGTGGTCGAGCGGGTCGCGCCCCTGCAGCACATCGAACGCCAGCGCCAGATCATCCAGGCGGCGCGCGAACGGCCCGACGTTGTCGATGCTGGAGACAAACGGAAACGCGCCACGGCGCGACAGGCGCCCATGCGTGGGCCGCAAACCATAAATGCCGCAATAGGAAGCCGGGACGCGGATCGACCCGTTGGTATCCGAGCCCAGCGCAATCGGTACCTCGCCCGACGCCACAGCAGCCGCCGACCCGCCCGAAGAACCGCCGGCGGTATGGCCGTGGCGGTGCGGATTGTGGGTGGCGCCGTAATGCTGGTTTTCGGTGACGAAGTCATAGGCGTATTCGCCCATGTTGGTGGCGCCTACGCAAATGCCGCCGGCCCGCTTCAAGCGCGCGACCAGGAAGGCATCTTGGGTGGCGGGCGGGGCATCGCGGTTGATCTTGCTGCCGGCCAGCGTGACGTGACGGGCCACATCAAAAAGATCCTTCACCGCGAACGGCACACCCGCCAGCGGATCACCATTGCGGCGGTTTGCATCGATCGTTTCCGCCGCCGCCAACGCCTCCTGCGGCCAGATGCCGGTGAAGGCGTTGATGCGTGGCTCGGTCACGGCGATGCGCGCCAGTGCCGCGCGTACGACCTCGCCCGCGCCGGACTTGCCGTCGCGCACGTCGGCGGCAATCTGCGCGGCGCTGCCGGCGGGTGGGGGGGTGATCATGGCTCGAAGGTGGACGCGGCTTCGACGCTGTCCGGCAGGGCAACGTCCATCACAAGCTGCGACATGGCTGCCAGCCGCGCGGCATGCACGGCGACGCCGGCCACGGTATCCGCATCGTGCGGAAGCGCCATGGCCGCGAGCGAAGCGGCGATGAATTCCTGGTCGGTGGGCATGCTCATGAAGCTGTCGGGAAGTGCCAGTCGGTGCGGTCAAGTGTAAACACATTCTCCGGCAAGGCGCACACCGGTGCGCGGCATTGCTGGTAACCTTGGCTGATATTCGTTTACATAAATAAAACCCCTAGCCCATGCTTGAAGAAATCGCCACGCCCCCGCGCCTGTTAATGGGCCCAGGACCGATCAACTGCGACCCGCGCGTGCTGCGCGCCTTGGGTACGCAGGTGCTGGGACAGTTCGATCCGCACTTCCGCAATTCGATGAAGGAAACCATGGCGCTTTACCGCCAGGTATTCGAAACGCAGAACGAGTGGACGCTGGTGGTGGACGGCACGGCACGCTCGGCCATCGAGTGTGTGATGGTGTCGCTGATCGAGCCGGGCGAGCGCGTGCTGGTGGCCAGCTTCGGTCGATTCGGCCAGCTCAAGACCGAGATCGCGCACCGCGTCGGTGCCGATGTGCGCGTGATCGACGCCGAATGGGGCACCGTGTTCGACCCCGCGCAAATTGAGGCCGCCATCAAACAGCACCGGCCGAAGCTGCTGGCGCTCTGCCAGGGCGATACCTCCACCACCATGCTGCAGCCGCTGGAACATATCGGCCGTATCTGCCGCGAGCACGGGGTTTTCCTGCAGGTCGATGCCACCGCCTCCATCGCTGGCGCGCGCCTGCCGGTGGATGCCTGGCAGATCGATTGCGTCACGGCGGGCCTGCAAAAGTGTCTGATGGGTCCCTCGGGTGCGGCGCCCATCACCCTGTCCCAACCCATGGCCGAGGCCATCTACCGCCGTCGCCACATCGAAGAAGGCCTGCGCCCCAAGGACTATGTGCCGGGTGTCGGCGCGCGCATTCCTTCCAATTACTTCGACCTTGCGATGATCATGGACTACTGGTCCGACAAGGCGCTGAACCACCATACCGAGGCCACCTCCATGCTGTATGCCGCACGTGAGTGTGCACGGCTGTTTGTGGCGGAGGGCCATGTGGCGGTGGCGGCACGCCACGCCGCCTGCGGCAATGCAATGGTGGCCGGCATCGAGGCCATGAGCCTCACCGTGTACGGCAACAAGGCCACCAAAATGCCCAACGTCACCGGCGTGGTCATTCCGGCCGGCATTGATGGCGACCGCGTGCGCCTCGCGATGCTCAAGACCTTCAACATCGAAATCGGTTCCTCGTTCGGGCCCTTGCACGGCAAGATCTGGCGCATCGGCAACATGGGCTACAACGCCCGGCCGGATTGCGTGATGACCACACTGTCCGCCCTGGAGGCCGTGCTGCATGCCGAAGGACACCGCTGCGCGCGCGGTGGCGCCATCGATGCGGCGTGGCAGGTGTTTCGCGACGCGGGCATGGCATGAGCGCCGGCGGCAACATCCCCGCCGCTCCACCGGCCAACTGGCTGGCGCTGGGCCGCACCTTGCTCGCGCAGGCCGACACGCTGCGCACCTATTCCGACGAACCGGATTGCTACACACGCACCTATCTCTCGGCTGCGCACCGGCAGGCGGCCGCGCAGATCAAAACCTGGATGATGGAAGCCGGCATGCGCGTGCGTGAGGATGCGGTCGGCAACGTGATCGGACGCCTGGAAAACGGCGATGATCACGCACCCACGATCGTCACGGGCTCACACTTCGATACGGTGAGAAACGGCGGTCGTTACGATGGCGTACTGGGCGTGATCTTGCCGGTGGCGGTGGCGAAGAAATTTCACGACGAGCGCCGTACCCTGCCGTTCGCGCT
Source organism: uncultured Burkholderiales bacterium (assembly GCA_964431425.1). Classification (GTDB taxonomy): domain Bacteria; phylum Pseudomonadota; class Gammaproteobacteria; order Burkholderiales; family Usitatibacteraceae; genus UKL13-2. The sequence goes on along the minus strand of CAYSKY010000233.1, from coordinate 1,606 downwards.
GGAGGTGGTGGCCTTCGCCGACGAGGAGGGCGTGCGGTTTGCAACGTCCTTTCTGGGCAGCTCCGCTTATATCGGTGCGTTCGACACGGCGCTGCTGGACCGCTGCGACGAACAGGGAGTATCGCTGCGCGATGCGGCACTGGCCGCGGGCCTCGACATCGACAAGGTCAACACCGACCAGCGTAACTTCAACCATGTCACCGGCTACGTGGAAGTTCATATCGAGCAGGGACCGGTGTTACTGAATGAAGGGTATCCGCTCGGCGTGGTGACGGCCATTGCCGGCGCGTCACGCTACATCGTCACCATCACCGGCGAGGCGGGTCATGCGGGCACCGTGCCGATGCCGGTGCGCCGTGACGCGCTGGCGGCGGCGGCCGAGATGGCACTCGCGGTCGAAGCCGTTGCGGCGGCCAAGCCTGCCGAGCTGGTGGCCACCGTCGGCAAGTTTCACGTTGATCATCCGGCCGCCAATGTCATCCCCGGCCGCGTGGAGTTCTCCATTGACCTGCGCTCCGGCGACGATGCCACGCGGCGCAATGCGGAAGCCGAGATCATCACCCGCCTCAAGGCCATTGCGACCCGGCGGAACGTAGATGCCACGCTGGCGCCGTATCACGATTCACGTGCGGTGCCCTGCGATCCGGCGCTGATGGACCGGCTGGATGCGGCTATCTCCGCCTGCGGACTGCCGGTGCGGCGCCTGCCCAGCGGGGCGGGACACGATGCCATGACGGTTGCGGACGTGGCCCGCGTGGCGATGCTGTTCGTGCGTTGCGGCGCGGGCGGCATCAGCCACAACCCGAAGGAGTCGCTGACGGCGGAAGATGCGGGTTTTGCGGCGCAGGCATTCGAGCAGTTTCTGCTGGCATTCCAGCCCGGATAAAGAGGCCAAACTCTAGCACTGGCGCGGCTTTTCAGGCATTTTGGCCTGGGAGGCCCGCCGGTGCTGGGGTTTCATAGCTTGCTGGCGGCGACCGCAAATCCCCCATGCGTGCACGCTCAAGCCTCGCGATTGCATTGCCCCCTTTTCTAAAGGGGGCGGTGTAGTGACCCAGTTCGCGAGTCGACGGCCGGGGGATTTTCAGTGCCAGTTCAACGCTACAAAAAAACAAGGGCCGCATCTGCGGCCCTTGCGTCATTCAACTGCGAAAATCCTACAGCACCGACTTCAGCAAACGTCCCATGTCGGCCGGGTTCTTGGTGACCTTGATGCCGCACTCTTCCATCACGGCGAGCTTTTCCTGTGCCGTGCCCTTGCCGCCGGAGATGATGGCGCCCGCGTGGCCCATGCGTTTGCCGGGCGGGGCGGTGACACCGGCGATAAAGCCGATCACTGGTTTCTTCATGTTGTCCTTGATCCAGCGTGCGCAGGTTTCTTCCGCATCGCCACCGATTTCACCCACCATGATCACGGCATCCGTTTCCGGATCGTCGTTGAAGAGCTTCATCACATCAATGTGCTTGAGCCCGTTGACCGGGTCGCCGCCGATACCCACACAGCTGGATTGGCCGAGGCCCAGTTCCATCAGCTGACCCACGGCTTCATAGGTCAACGTGCCGGAGCGCGACACCACGCCGATGCGGCCCTTCTTGTGGATGTGGC
>CAYSKY010000232.1:0-5810 GCA_964431425.1 uncultured Burkholderiales bacterium | reverse complement strand
GGTTTCATGCTCTCCAACGACCTGCTGATTGTTACCGGTGCGCTGGTGGGTTCCTCGGGCGCCATCCTGTCCTACATCATGTGCAAGGCCATGAACCGGCACTTCATCAGCGTGATTGCCGGTGGGTTTGGTGGCGGTGCTCCTGCAGCAGGTGGCGCGGCGGCGGCTGCACCGGCGGGAGAAGTCGTGCCGGTTACCGCGCAGGAGACTGCAGAACTGCTGAAAGAGGCCAAGAGCGTGATCATCGTGCCGGGCTACGGCATGGCGGTGGCGCAGGCCCAGCACACGGTGTATGAAATCACCAAGCACCTTCGCGAGAAGGGTGTCAACGTACGCTTCGGCATTCATCCGGTGGCCGGTCGTATGCCGGGCCACATGAACGTGTTGCTGGCCGAAGCCAAGGTGCCGTACGACATCGTCATGGAGATGGATGAGATCAACGACGATTTCCCGGAAACGGATGTGACCATGGTGATCGGTGCGAACGACATCGTGAACCCGAGTGCGCAGGACGATCCGGCCAGCCCGATCGCCGGCATGCCGGTGCTGGAAGTCTGGAAAGCCAAAACCTCCATCGTCATGAAGCGCAGCATGGCCTCCGGCTACGCGGGTGTTGACAACCCGCTGTTCTATAAGGAAAACAACCGGATGCTGTTCGGTGACGCAAAGAAGATGCTTGATGAAGTGTTGACGGCTCTCAAGTCGTGAGTAATGCAGGGAACCGCGCAATTAATTGTGGCGCGGTTCCCTGCTAACATCGGCCTCATTGTCCTGATCCTTTCCGGAGAGTGAATATGAAAAGGCTGAAGAGTCTGTTTGTGGCGGCGCTGATGTGCGTTTCGACATCGGGTTTTGCCAACACGTTTTTGTCGGACATGTCTGACCTGTGGTGGAACGCCAATGAGTCGGGCTGGGGGGTGACCGTCACCCACCAGGGAGAGGTGGTATTCCTGACCTTCTTCATCTATGGGGCGGATGGCAAGGCCTCCTGGTATACCGGTCAGGGCACCTACGGGGGCAAGAATTCCCAGGGCGCCTACATCTTTACGGGACCGGTCTATCAGGTCACCGGCCCGTGGTTCGGTGCAACGTCCTTCAATCCTGCCAACGTCGGCGCCCGCGCCGCCGGCAACATGACGCTGACCGCATTCCTGAATTCGGCCACGCTCGCGTACACCATCGACGGCGTCAATGTCACCAAGGCCATCACCCGCCAGACCTTCCGCATCAATGAACTCCTCGGCGAGTACAAGGGGGCCATGAAATCCACCCAGGCCGGTTGCCGCGCACCGTACGTGAACGGCGATTTCAATGACGCGGTTGATTTCAGCGTGACCAATACCTCGAGCACCTTTTCCATGCGGGTGACCTACCCGGATACCAGCTTCTGCGCATTCACGGGAAACTACGCGCAGTCCGGCCGGTTCGGCAGTTCCACCGGCACCTACATTTGCACCGGTGGCGTCTCGGGTACCTACGATGCGGTGGAGATCGAGGCGAATATTTCAGGGTTCATCGGGCGGTACAGTTCTTCAGACAACTTCTGCTCATCCATTACCGGGCGGTTCGCCGGCATGAAGAAGTAACTGTCTGCCGCGGCTCTGCAAGGCGGTCTTGTATCAGCGAAACGCCCCGGAAACGGGGCGTTCTCATTTCCGTCCGTCCTACGCGAAACGCTCCACCGGCGCCGAAACCTTGCGCTAAATCAGACCGGTGCGAATTATTCCTTTTTGGCTATAACGCGCATTTACAGTGTTCCGGAATCGCAATAGACTTGATTGATGGGATAGCGTCGGAGCATTTGTGCCGCGCCAGAAGAGCCCTGATGGTTGCCAATCCGAGGAGATCGAGTCATGCAGAAATCGCTGTATATCGATGCCAACAAATGCACGGGCTGCCTGCAATGCGAAATGGCCTGCTCGTACGAAAATTACGGCGTCTTCAATATTTCCAAATCACGCATCAAGGTCTTCAATTTCGAAGAAGCCGGGCGCAAGGTTCCGTACACCTGCACTCAATGCGCCGAAGCCTGGTGTCTGCATGCCTGTCCGGTTGAGGCCATCACCATTGATGCCGCCACCGGCGCCAAGGTGGTCAATGATTCGACCTGTGTCGGCTGCAAGGTGTGCACCATCGCCTGCCCGTTCGGCACTGTGAATTACGTGGCTGAAACCGGCAAGGTGCAGAAATGCGACCTGTGCGGCGGCGACCCGGCCTGCGCCAGCGCCTGCCCGACCGGCGCCATCACCTACGTCGACGCCGACTGGACGGGCCTCGACAAAATGCGCCAGTGGGCCGCCAAGACCGACACCCAGCCACGCGCCAACGACTAAGAGGAGACGACCATGGGATGGACCCGTAATGTGTTGCGCGTTGACCTCACCAAAGGCACGTGCAAATCCGAACCGCTCAACATGCAGTGGGCGCAGGAATACCTGGGCCAGCGCGGCCTCGCCACCAAGTACTTCATTGAAGAAGTCGATCCAAAGGTGGATCCGCTGTCGCCGGACAACAAACTCATCATGGCCACCGGGCCCCTGACCGGGACACCTGCTTCGACCGGTGGGCGCTATTCGGTCATCACCAAGGGGGCGCTGACCGGCGCCATCGCCTGCTCCAACTCCGGCGGCTACTTCGGCGCCGAAATGAAGTTCGCCGGCTGGGACATGGTGATCTTCGAAGGCAAGTCGCCGAAACCCGTCTACCTCTCGATCGAGGATGACAAGGCTGAGCTGCGCGACGCGTCGCATCTTTGGGGCCAGACCGTATGGGCCACCGAAGAAATCATCAAGAAAACCCACCAGGATCCGCAGGTGCGCGTGTGCAGCATCGGTCGCGCCGCTGAGAACGGTGTGCTGTACGCCTGCATCGTCAACGACCTGCATCGCGCAGCCGGACGCTCCGGCGTCGGCACGGTGATGGGTTCGAAAAACCTCAAAGCGGTGGCAATCCGCGGCACCAAGGGCGCGGGCGGTATCAAGGATCCGAAAGCGTTCCTGAAGGCAGCGGCAGCGGCCAAGAAAGTGTTGGCCGATAACGCCGTCACCGGGCAGGGACTGCCGACCTACGGCACGCAGGTGCTCATGAACGTGATCAACGAGATCGGCGCATTGCCCACGCGCAATCACCGCGATTCGCAGTTCGAGGATGCGCGCAAGATTTCCGCCGAGGCGATGAATGAAAAACGTCCGTCGGACGGCAAGTCGCATCTGGTGACCAACGCTGCGTGCTTCGGCTGCACCATTGCCTGCGGCCGTATTTCCAAGATCGATGAAAAGCATTTCAGCGTGGTCAACAAGCCGCAATACTGGGGCGCATCGGGTGGGCTGGAGTACGAAGCCGCCTGGGCGCTGGGCGCGGCCAACGGCGTGGGCGATCTGGAAGCGCTGCAATTCGCCAACCTGATCTGCAACGAGGACGGCTTCGATCCGATCTCGTTTGGCGCCACTGTGGGTGCTGCGATGGAGTTGTTCGAACTGGGCATCCTTACCAAGGAAAAGATGGGTATGGATGCGCCGTTTGGCTCGGCGCAGGCGCTGGTGACGCTGGCTGAAATGACGGCCAAAGGCGAAGGCTTCGGCAAGGAGCTGGGCATGGGTTCGGCGCTGCTCTGTGAGAAATATGGCCGGCCGGAACTGTCGATGGGCGTGAAGAAGCAGGAATTCCCGGCCTACGACGCGCGAGGCATCCAGGGCATCGGCTTGGCTTACGCCACCTCCAATCGCGGTGCCTGCCATTTGCGCGCCTACACGGTAGCCTCGGAGGTACTGGGCATCCCGGTCAAGACCGATCCACTGGTGACCGAAGGCAAAGCCGGACTGGTGAAGGCGTTCCAGGATGCGACCTCGGTGTTTGATTCGGCGGGGGTCTGCGTATTCACCACCTTTGCGTGGACGCTGGCCGACTTGCAGCCGCAACTCGACGCCGCCTGTGAGGGCGAGTGGACCATGGAAAAACTCGCGCTGGTGGGCGAGCGCATCTGGAACATGGAGCGCCTGTTCAATAACGCCGCCGGCTTCACGGCCAAGGACGATGACCTGCCGGTGCGCCTCAAGACCGAAGGTGCCAAGTCGGGCCCGGCCAAGGGGCTGGTGAGTGGTATCGACAAGATGAAGCCTGAGTACTACGCCGAGCGCGGCTGGGACGACAAAGGCGTTCCGTCCAAGGCGACGCTGGAGCGGCTCGGGTTGTAATTTGGATTTCCGCCTCGGCGGGCTGCCAACGCGCCCGTCGGCGGGAAGTAGATCCCACACGTAACAACAGCGGCCCGGGCATTGCGTCCGGGCCGCTGACCCTTTGAAGGGCATCCTATGAAACACGTCATCATTGGCAATGGTCCCGCCGGCGTTGTGGCGGCGGAAACGCTGCGACGCGGCGATGTCTCGGCCGAAATCACCCTGATTGGCGACGAGCCGGAGCCGCCGTATTCACGCATGGCCATCCCCTATCTGCTGACCGGTGGGATCAATGAATCGGGAACGCATTTGCGCAAGGATGCGGCGCATTTTGAAGCGTTGCGGATCCGGCAGGTATGCGCCCGCGTCAACAAGGTCGATGCCGCCAAACGGGCGGTAATGCTGGCGACCGGCGAGACCCTCACGTATGACCGCTTGCTGATCGCCACTGGTTCCCATCCCGTCCGCCCGCCGATCCCGGGCATTGATTCGCCCAACGTGCATGCCTGCTGGACCATGGCCGATGCGCGGCAGATCGCTGCCAAGGCGAAACCCGGTGCGCGAGTGGTTCAGTTGGGTGCCGGCTTCATCGGCTGCATCATCCTGCAGGCTCTCGCCGAACGCGGCGTGACACTGACGGTGGTGGAAATGGGCGATCGCATGGTGCCGCGCATGATGACGGCCAACGCCGGCGGCATGATCCGCAAATGGGTGCAGGCAAAGGGCGTGGCCGTGCACGTCAATACGCGGGTGGAGGCCATCGAGTCCGCAGGCACCGGTATGCAGGTCAAGCTTTCCAACGGTGAAACGATCGGCTGCGACCTGCTCATCTCGGCGGCCGGTGTGCGGCCCAACATTGCGTTCCTTGAGGGCAGTGGCGTGAAATGCGGCGCCGGCATTCTGGTCGACGATGGCATGCAAACCAGCGTGGAAGGTATTTACGCCGCCGGTGACGTCACGGAAGCGCACGGTTTTCACACCGGTGAACCGCAACTCAATGCCATCCAGCCCAATGCCGCCGACCAGGCGCGTATCGCGGCACTCAACATGCTCGGCAGCAACACCGCCACGCAGGGCAGCCTGGCCATCAATGTGCTGGAAACACTGGGTCTGGTTTCGACCTCGTTCGGCCATTGGCAGGGACTGCCTGCTTCCGAAGGTGGGGATGGCGTGGAATTAATGGATGCTGCCGCGTTCAAGTATCTGTCGCTGCAGTTCAAGGGTGATGTACTGATCGGGGCCACCAGCATCGGCTGGACCAGCCATGTCGGTGCGCTACGTGGTCTCATCCAGGGCCGCGTGCCGCTCGGCCCGATCAAGGACCGCCTCAAGCACGATCCCACACAGTTCATGGCGGCATACCTGGGGGCTGCACAGCGCGCCGCATGAATGTCACCCTGAAGCTGTATGCCACGCTGACGGACTACCTGCCGGCGGAGGCACGTCGTACCAACGCAATGACGCTCGCGGTGGCGCCTGGAACGTCGGCGGCGGCGTGCATTGATACCCTTAACCTGCCGCTCAAGTTGTGCCACCTCGTGCTGATCGACGGCGTGTTTGTGCCGCCGGCCGAGCGCGCTGCGCGACTGTTGCAGGACGGTGAAACGCTGGCCATCTGGCCGCCCATTGCCGGCG
>CAYSKY010000231.1:0-5824 GCA_964431425.1 uncultured Burkholderiales bacterium | reverse complement strand
CACCAACCTCATCAAGGAAATGCCGGAGGAGCCGACGGCGTTTGTCAAACTCAATTCCTGCCTTGTCGGACACCAGGCGCGTGTCGTGCGGCCGGACGGCGTGGTGCGGCTCGACTACGAACCGGAACTGGTGTTTGTGATCGGCAAACGCGCGTTCGGTGCCGGCCGTGACAATGCATTGCAATACGTGGCCGGGGTGACCATCCTCAATGACCTCACCTGCCGCGACCTGCAATTGCGCGAGGTGGCCTCCGGATCGCGCTTCTGGACTGCCAAGAACATCCCCGGCTTCGGGCCGCTGGGGCCGGAGATCATCACGATGGACGAGATCGCCGATCCGTATGACTTGTGGATGGTATGCCGCGTCAACGGCGAGGAGCGCATGCGGGTCAACACCCGCGACCAGATCTGGAAACTGCCGGACATCATCGCCCACTTCTCGCGCTTTATCCCCCTGCAACCGGGCGACCTGTTCTCCACCGGCGCACCGGGCGGTGTGGCGGTGGGCAAAGCCAATGCGGAAGCACTGTTCCTGAAACCGGGCGACGTGGTCGAATGCGAAATCGAGGGTATCGCGACGTTGTCGACCACCATTGTTGCGCCGGAGGCCTGAAAATGAATCGTCGTGTGTTGCTGCTGTTGCTGCTGGCCGTGTCCACGCTGGCGGGACCCGGCGTGAATGCAGAAACCTGGCCCGCGCGGCCGGTGAAAATGATCGTGCCGTTTCCGCCCGGTGGCGGCGCCGATACCCTTGCGCGCATCATCGGCCCAAAGCTTGCCGACCTGTGGGGCCAGCCGGTGCTCATCGAGAACCGCCCGGGTGCCTCGGGCACCATCGGCGCCGAGGCCGTGGCGCAGTCGCCCGCCGACGGCCACACGCTGCTGATGAGCTCCACGGCCTCTCTCACCGAAAAGAATGTGGCGCAGTTCGCGCCGGTGTCGCTGATATCTGCTTCGGCCTATGTGGTGGCCGTCAGCGCCGGTGTCAAAGCGACCGGCATTCGCGAGTTGGTGGCGTTGGCTAGGGCGGCGCCCAGCAAGATTGCCTACGGCTCGTCCGGCACCGGGGCGGCCTCGCACCTGGCGGGAGAGTTGTTCGCTTCGATGGCCGGGGTCGAACTGCTGCACGTGCCGTACAAGGGCACCGGCCAGGCCTTGACCGATCTGCTCGCCGGCCATGTGCAGTTGATGTTTGCACCCTCGCAAACGGTGCTGCCGCACGTGCAGTCGGGCAAGCTGCGATTGCTGGCGGTGACCAGTGCGAAACGCGCCGAAACGCTGCCGCAGTTGCCGACCGTGGCCGAGGCCGGTGTGGCCGGCTACGCCGCGGTGGGCTGGTTCGGGGTGCTGGCGCCGGTGGCGACCAAAGTGGAACTGGTGGCGCGCATCTCGGCTGACATCAACAAGGTGCTGGCCCTGAAGGATGTCCGCGAACGCATGCTGGCGCTGGGCAGTGAACCGGACGGAAACACCCCGGCACAGTTTGCGGCATTCATCCATGACGACATGGCCAAATGGGCGCGGCTGATGAAAGAACGCGGAATCAAGCCTGAATAGGACATTTTTTGCAGGACATTTGACGCCATCGGTACAGGCGGACGGGCGGAAGCCCCAAAATGCGCTTTTTTATATCCAGCGGATTGCGTCATGCCAGATTCCATACTTGTGCTGCAACTTGAACATCGCAAAATCGGCAAGGTGCTGGGCGTGTTGCAGCACCAGCTGTCGCAGCTGAAAGCCGGTCTGCCGGTGGACAGCCTGTTGATGGATACGGCCATGGATTATCTGGCCGGCTTTCCCGAACAGTGTCACCATCCCAAGGAGGATCTGGTGTATCGCAAGCTCGCCAGCCGCTTTCCGGCACTGGCAGCATCGGTGCGCGACCTGACGCGCGAGCACGAGGACCTCGGCCACCTCACCCGCGAACTTCGGCAGGCATTCAGCGATTCGCGCCTGCAGACCCGCGAAACCGATGCCGCGCTGGTGGAGCGCCTGCAGGAATTCCTCGAGTTCTACAACCTGCACATGACCATGGAAGAGCAGCACTTTTTTCCGACGGCGCTGCATCATCTCTCACAGGGCGACTTTGAAGAGATCGATTTCTCGCTCTATGCCCAGCTCGACAGCAAACTGTCCCAGGAATCGGAGGCCACGTTTGCGTCGCTGCTGTCGGCCGTGGCGGCGATGGGAGATCTGGACGCCGCCGACGAGAGGCTGCGCGAGGACGCCACGCTGCTGGCGACGATGCAGGACGTCGACGGATTTCGCGCGGTGATGCAGGCGCGCGGCGAGAACATCAGGCTGGCGCGCAATCCGGACGGTGGATTCATCCTGGTGCGCGACGGGCGCTCAATGCTGCATATCCCCGCCTGCAGCGAAGCCCGCGCGGTCTGGTGCGCCTACTATTTCCTCAAGGGCGAAACCACAGCGACGGAAGCGGTGGATGGCGCGCGGGGGGCGGCGCCGCATGCCTGAACTCAATCTGGCCCGCATCCGGTCGGAATTTCCCGGGCTGGCGCGCGACTGCGTTTATCTGGATAACGCCGGTGGCTCGCAGGTGCTGCGGCGGGTAGCCGATCGCATCCACGAATATTTGCTGTCGACCAGCGTGCAGCTGGGCGCGAGTTACGCTGTTTCGCAGGAGGCGTCGGAAAGAGTGCTGGCCGCGCGGCGTGCGGTGGCCCTGCTCATCAATGCGCCGAGCGACGAGGAAGTGGTGATGGGCGGTTCCACCACCGGGCTCATGTTTCTGCTCACCCAGGCCATCCTGCCGGGAATCCGCCCCGGCGACGAGATTATCGTCACCAACACCGATCACGAAGCCAATATCGGCGGCTGGCTGAAACTGCGGCAGGCTGGCGCGGTGGTGAAGGTCTGGGAGGTGCACCGCGACAGCCTCGAACTGGAACTGGACACGCTGGACAAGCTGCTCACCGAGCGCACCGTCTGGGTGGCGATGACCCAGGCATCCAATGTGCTGGGGACCGTCAACCCCGTGGCGGACGTGGCGCAGCGTGTGCATGCAGCGGGTGCGCGGTTGGCGGTGGATGCGGTGGCGTATGCACCACACCGGCTGGTGGATGTGCAGGCCGGCGGCGCTGATGTGGTCGTGTTCAGCTTTTACAAGGTGTTTGGGCCGCACTATGCAGTGCTGTGGGGCCGGCGCGATTTCCTCCTGGGATTGCCGACACTCAACCACCACTTCATCGGTGCCGAGGTGCTGCCCTACAAACTGCAGCCGGGAAACGTCAACTTCGAGCTGTCGGTCGGATGCGCCGCCATCGGTGCTTACCTTTCTGAAATGGGGACCGTGCACGGTGCGGCGGGTGACGAGCGCCAGCGCATGCAGGTCGCGTTCGATCTGTTCGCCCGGCACGAGGACGCCATGGCGGAACGGCTGCTGTCATTCCTGCTTGGCCGTCCGGGCGTGCGTATCATCGGCCTGCCGAACGTGCGGGATGGCCGGCGGATGCCGACGATCAGCTTTGTGGTGCTGGGAATGCATTCGGAAAGCGTGGTGCGGCACGTGGATCGCGCGGGGATCGGCATCCGGTTCGGCGATTTTTACGCCCGCCGGCTGATCGAGGCGCTGGGGCTGGCGGCCAACGGCGGCGTGGTGCGCGTGTCGATGGCGCACTACAACACGCATGAAGAGATCGAGCGGCTGGTTGGCAGCCTCGATCAGGTGTTGCCGGGCTAGACCGTGTGGCGTTCAGACATTGAATCCGCGCCCGCTGCCACCGAATCTTTCGTCCTGCGCGGGCGTCTTTTGCAGCTCACGGCTTTTGACGATCTTCCATTTTCCGGTTTCATTGGCCCAGTCGAGGCCGCTGATGGTGTCCAGCGCCGGCGCGGTGCCGGCTTCACGGCGTGCCAGTTCATTGAGGGTGATGAGGCCGAAGATGGCGCGGGACACCTCGGCCGGGAATCCCTGGCGGTTGCCCTCGCGATCGTTGATCAGCAGGGTGTTGAGGTACCGGTCGCATTCGGCAGAGGACCACAGCAGGTCGATCTGGTCGGCGATGCGCCGGTACGGGATTTGTGCCAGCAGGCGTTCACGATCCGAAGCGGGTGTGCGGGCGGACGGCAACGGTGGTTTGGGTACCAGATACATGGTCGGGGCTCCTGCGCGGCGGATGATTCAATGGATATCCGATTTATCGGCATGCGGGGCGGGAAACTGAGGCGCCGGATGTCGATGCTTGCGGGACACCGGCCAATGGGTAAACTCCAGCATTGGCGCGGCTTCCGGAGGCATTTCGGCCTGGAAGGCGCGCCGGTGCTGGAGTTTGGCCACCGGGTTCGGGTACGCCGGCCGGGAAATGAGTTCAAAAGGGAAGCCACATGAGCATTTATTCGCTGGAAGAGGGCGGGGTTTACCGGGTCACACGGCGCTTCGTGGATTTCCACGGCATGGTCTGTGAGCCGGGGCGCGAGTTCACCTTTCTGGGCGTTTCCTATTTCGCCAAGGAGGGCGGCGTGATGCTCAACTGCACCGACATGCGCATCGATTTGCAGGAGGACGCAAGCGCCAAGCTGATCGGGGATTTCTCGGGCTACGTGGAAAAAATCGGCCAGACGGAAGTTCGCGCAAAGCCCGGTGGCGGGCGCAGCCGCGCAACGGGCGGCGGGATGAAGTGGTGGGAGCTGATCGGCTGCGTGGTGCTGCTCGTCGCCGCCATTGCCATCATCGTGACCGAAACCCCGCGCTGGTCGGGGGGCTATATCGCCGCCTGGGTGATCGTGGCGTTTGCGCTGCTTTGCCTGTACTTCGAATTCACCGACCGCGGCAAGAAATAACGCCGGTGGGCCGCGCTCAGACTTTCATGAAGTACTTGATCAGGCCCTTGGCGACAAAGCCGATCATGCCGAAGGCCAGCACCAGAAACAGTACAAAGGTGCCCATGCGCCCGGCCTTCGATTCTTTCGCCAGGTTGTAGATGATGAACAGCATGTAGAGCATGAATGCGCCCAGGCCGAAGGTCAGGCCGAACTGGGCGATTTCCGCTTCGGTAAAGCCGAAAATCATGCGGCGTCCTTCACCAGGTCACGGTAGGCGTGCCAGCTGGCGTGCCCCAGCCACGGCATCACCACAATCAGGCCGATCAGCACCACTGCCATGCCAAGGCCCGTCAGCAGCATGATGATGAGCGACCACAGCGCCATCGGCAGCGGATTGGCCATCACCACGCGCCAACTGGTGAGCACCGCGGTGAGCACGCTGACGGGGCGGTCCAGCAGCATGGGCATCGCAATCACGCTGGAGGCAAACACGGGCGCGGCCAGCAGGCCGCCCAGCACTACCCAGGCCTCGAACAGCCAGCCGTCGCTGATCACCACGTGGCGGAAAAAGTCGGCCGGTTCGTTGATCGGTGCAGGCGCCATGAGTGTGATCAATGCTGCCGAGGTCATCACCCAGCCGGTACCGGCCAGCGCCAGCAGCACGCCGAATTTCACCTTGCGCCAATCGCCCAGCCGCCAGACCTGCACCACTGTGTCAAAGTCGGCCGGCTCGTTGCGTTCGAGCTTGCGGCTCACGGCGTAGAGGCCCGTGGCCAGCACCGGCGCCACCAGCAGGAAGCCGCTGAAACTGCCCGCCAGCAGCCAGAAGCGGTGCGGCAGCAGGCTGAAGCACAGTGCGCCGAACATGGCCATCGCAAAGCCGTGCATCAGCGCCACTTCCGGGCAGCGGGCCAGATCCTGCCAGCCGCGCGAAAGCCACACCAGGCAGCGCGACATCTCCACTTCCGGGAGATGGAACGCGGTGGGGGAGGGCTCGGATGGGTTGCTCATGGGATGGTCGGCGGCGGGCGTTTGTCAGAGC
>CAYSKY010000230.1:0-5844 GCA_964431425.1 uncultured Burkholderiales bacterium | reverse complement strand
GGCCATGGGTGATGATGGTGCGGGAAATCGTGCCGGTAATAGCTGCGTCGAAAATTTCCTCGGTGGTTGCCTTGCGCATCTTGCGGAAATTCTCCCGCGCCCGGTCAAATACGACAACAGACTCGTTCACCGAATAGCCGAGAATTGCCAGCACGGCAGCCAGCACCGGCAACGAAAACTCCCATTGGAAAAATGCAAAGAACCCGAGAATGATCACCACGTCATGCAGATTGGCCACGATGGTGGCAACGGCAAACCGCCATTCGAAACGCAACGCCAGATAGGCCATGATGCCGATACAAACCACCAGCAGCGCGATGGCACCATCGTAAGCCAGTTCCTTGCCTACCTGGCTTCCGACGAACTCGATGCGAAGCTTGTTCGACTTCGGGTCCTTCGCCGCCATTTCGCGGTCATAGTCCAGGCCCAGCGGAGTCAACACATCGATGATGGCGTTCTTCTGTTTCTCCATCGCCTCGTTCTGCTTGCCATCCGCCACTTTCAAGGGCAGGCGGATCAAGACATCCTTGGCGGAGCCAAAATTCTGCACGGAGTCGTAGGCAAAGCCATTCTTGGTTAATTCGGTCCGGATGCTCTCGAGATTGGCGGGCTGTTTGAATGGCGCCTCGATCACGGTGCCGCCGGTGAATTCAATCGAAAAGTGCAGGCCCTTGATCACCAGAAACACCACAGCCAGCAGAAACGTCACAAACGAAATGGCGTTGAACACCAGCGCGTGACGCATGAAGGGGATCGATTTCTTGATTCTGAAGAATTCCATGTCGTTTCCTGTTTGATTCGGATTGGCGGCTGCAGATCAGGTCGGCGTTACGCTGCCGGCTTGGCATCCGGTTTGTGCCAATCCACGTTGCCGATGGAAAGCTTGCCCACCTTCTTCTTGCCGCCGTAGATCAGGTTCACCAGGCCGCGCGATACCATCACCGCACTGAACACCGAGGTCAAAATGCCGAGGCAGTGAACCACTGCAAATCCTCGTACGGGGCCGGAGCCCCAGATCAGCAGCGCCAAACCGACAATCAGCGTAGTGATGTTCGAGTCGATGATGGTATCCAGCGCACGGTCATAGCCCGCCTGGATCGCCATCTGCGGCGACATGCCGCTGCGCAACTCCTCACGTACCCGCTCGTTGATGAGCACGTTCGCATCAATGGCCATACCCAGCGCCAGCGCGATGGCGGCGATGCCCGGAAGCGTGAGGGTTGCCTGCAACATCGACAGCAAAGCCACCAAAAAGAGCAGGTTTGAGGCCAATGCCAGCACCGATATCACACCGAACAGCATGTAATAGAGGATCATGAAGCAGGTAATCATCGCGAAGCCCAGCAGCAGCGAATTCTTGCCCTTGTCGATATTCTCCGCACCCAGGCTGGGGCCGATGGTGCGCTCTTCGATAATTTCCATCGGCGCGGCCAACGCGCCCGCGCGAAGGAGCAATGCGAGGTTGCGTGCTTCCTGGGTGGTGAAGCCGCCGGTGATTTGGAACTGCGGTCCAAACTCGCCATTTATGCTGGGCCAGGTCAGCACTTCCGGCTTGCCTTTCTCGATCAGGATCATCGCCATTCGCTTTCCCACATTCTCGCGGGTGGTTTGCAACATGGCGCGGCCGCCTGCCGCGTCGAGGCGAACGTTGACGACTGGACGGCTGGTCTGCTGGTCAAAGCCGGGCTGCGCATCGGTCACCTTGTCGCCGGTGATAACGATTGCCTTTTTGACGATCACGACCTGACCGCGGTCGTCGATCATCTTTTCCGTGTTGAAGGGCGCGGGTTCATTGCGCAGATGCTCAAAGCCGCCACCCACCATCTGGTCTTCCGCCACCATGCGCAATTCCAGTGTCGCAGTCCGGCCGATCACATCCTTCGCGCGGGCCGGGTCCTGGACGCCTGCCAGTTGCACCAGGATACGATCCGGACCCTGTTGTTGCACGATGGGCTCGGACACACCCAGCTCGTTGACGCGCTTGCGCAGGGCCGTGATGTTTTGCTGCAACGCGTTGTCCTGCAGCGCCTTGAGGGCTTCCGGCTTCATCAGGGCTGTCAGCACAAATTCGCCGTTGACCTCGTTGTCCCGCAATTGCAGGTCCGGCAGAGACGCGCCCACTTCTTTCTGCGCCTTTAGCAGCTCAGCCTTTTCCTTGAAACGCACGACCACGCGGTCGCCATCGCGGGCAATGCCGGTGTAGAAGACTTTTTTCTCACGCAGCAGGGTGCGGATATCCCCGGTATAGCGGTCGACGGACTTGTCCATCGCCGTTTTCATATCGACCTGCATCAGGAAGTGAACGCCACCACGCAGGTCCAGGCCGAGATACATCGGCTGCGCATTGATCTTTGAAAGCCATTCGGGCGAATTTGAAACCAGATTCAAGGCCACGATATAGCCCGAGCCCACCTTCTGCTGGATCACGTCCCGTGCGGCCAGTTGAGTGCCGGGATCCTTGAACTTGACCTTCAGCGCATCGCCATCGAGGATGATGCCCGCCGTTTCAAGCTTGGCCTCCTTGAGGGCATCCTCCACGAGCTTCTGCGTGTTGGCATCGGCCTTGTTGGTACGCAACCCCGAGATCTGGATGGCCGGCACTTCGCCGAAAAAATTCGGCACGGTGTACAGGAACGCCACAATCAGGGCGATGGTGATGATGATGTACTTCCAGGCGGGGTATTTGTTCATGGTGAAGCTCGGTTGGTTTGTCGGACTGCCGCTGCCTTCGAGCTTGCCCGCAGGCCCCCCGAAGCGGGCGCGGGCAAGGCCCTATTTGGCAATATCGTTGTAAGTACCCTTGGGCAGAAGCATGGTGACGGCGTGT
Organism: uncultured Burkholderiales bacterium; assembly: GCA_964431425.1. Taxonomy (GTDB): domain Bacteria; phylum Pseudomonadota; class Gammaproteobacteria; order Burkholderiales; family Usitatibacteraceae; genus UKL13-2. The sequence goes on along the minus strand of CAYSKY010000230.1, from coordinate 3,017 downwards.
TTCTGGATGTGGAGCACGTTGCCATCGGACACTTCAAGGCTCACGTAGGCCTCGGTGACCTTGGTGATCTTGCCGATGATGCCCATGGCGATCACCTCGTCGCCCTTTTGCAGCGCATCGACCATGGCCTTGTGTTCCTTGGCTTTCTTTTGCTGCGGGCGGATCATGAAAAAGTACATCAGCACGAACATGCCGATGATGATGAAAAAACTCGGCAGTGGGTCTCCCCCGGGCGCGGGTGCAGCCGCTTGCGCGTAGGCGTTACTGATCATGAAATCTCCGGATACGGTGGTTTATGGTGGGGGCATTCAGCACTAGCTGGAGGCGCCGGCAAATACTTCAAGCGCCGGGCGGGCGACCCGCCCCGCCCGACTCAAAAAGTTAACTGGAAATTATACCAGTTCAGGACGGTCCGACCTGCCGGTCCGACCGGAAGCCGGCCGCAAACGCGGCAAATGAATCCGCTTCAATCGCCTCGCGGATTTCGCGCATCAACTGCTGGTAATAGTGCAGATTGTGGATGGTATTCAAGCGTGCGCCGAGAATCTCATTGAGGCGCTGAAGGTGGTGCAGGTAGGCACGGCTGAAGTGCCGGCAGGTATAGCAATCGCAGGTCTCGTCCAGTGGCCTGGCGTCGTCCTTGAAGCGGGCATTGCGGATCTTGATGTCGCCAAAACGGGTAAACAGCCAGCCATTGCGGGCATTGCGGGTTGGCATGACGCAATCAAACATGTCGATACCCGCGGTGACGCCGTCCACCAGATCCTCAGGCGTGCCGACGCCCATGAGATACCGCGGCTTGTCCGCAGGCAGTTGCGGCGCCGTGTGCGAAAGTATGCGCAGCATGTCCTCCTTGGGTTCGCCGACGGAGAGGCCGCCTATCGCAAAGCCGTGAAAATCAATGTCCTGCAGGCCCGCCAGCGATTCATCGCGCAGGCTCTCATGCATGCCGCCCTGCACAATGCCGAACAGCGCATTGGGATTCCCAAGGCGCTCGAACTCGGACTTGCATCGCGCCGCCCATCGCAGCGATAGGCGCATGGACGCTGCTGCATCCTCGACGGTGGCCGGATATGCGGTGCACTCATCAAAAATCATCACCACGTCCGAGTTCAGCACCCGCTGGATGCGCATGGATTCCTCAGGAGACAAAAAGCATTTGTCGCCGTTGACGGGCGACTGAAACGCCACGCCCTCTTCCGAAATCTTGCGCAATTCACCTAGGCTCCATACCTGAAACCCACCTGAGTCGGTGAGGACAGGTTTGCGCCAGGCCATAAAATCATGGAGCCCCCCGAACTTGCCAATGACCTCCAGTCCCGGCCTGAGCCATAGGTGAAAGGTGTTGCCCAGTATGATTTGCGCGCCAATCTCTTCCAGTTCAGCAGGGCTCATCGCCTTGACCGACCCGTAGGTGCCCACCGGCATGAACACCGGCGTTTCGACAACCCCATGGGAAAGCGCAAGCCGGCCCCGCCGGGCGCGGCCGCTTGTACTGAGTAACTTGAAATCCACGATTGCTGACTGTCTGGTTGCCGACGATGCGGGAGGATAATCGCAATCCATCCGGAAGCCAAACGCGGCCACCCGGTCCGGGCGCGGGTGCGGTGCCGAACGAATCGGCCCGCATGCACGTAGAATAGTGACTTTTCTCACAGCCCCTCCTGCCCAACGCCATGCACCGAAAGGTCAATGCAAGAGATCTCGTCCTCGGCATGTTTGTCGCGGACCTGGATCGTCCGTGGATTGACACGCCGTTCCTGTTGCAAGGGTTTCTGGTTGACGATGAGGAGCAACTGAGGCAGCTCAGACAGCATTGCCAGTGGGTGATGATCGACCCGCAACGCTCCGTCGGCCCCGAATTTGACGCCCCGGCCCGAAAACCGGCGGCGCAAGCGCGCAAACAGGACGACACTCCGCGCGTGGTAGTCCAGCGTGGCGAAACCCCGGCCTCGCAGTCGCGTCCGGCCCCGCAGGTCGCTGGCGGTGGCAAACACGCGCCAGGTTCCACACCCGCGAGCCCGGATCCCCGCAAAGCAGGTAACGCGACGGGCACCCGGGAATTCGCGGTATCGGTAGACAATCCCGGCGCGCGCGGCCAGGGGCTCGCCCCTGCGCGTGGTAGTGATTCTGACGCCGGGGAGTCACATGCGCCGACAGAGCGGCGTGGCTTCTGGGGGCAATTGCGCGAAGGCGTCAGCGGCCTGTGTGCGCGGAAGGCCGACGAAGTCCAGACCAATGTGGAGGAGCCCGATCCGGTGGCGCCTCCCGCGGAGCCTGTGCGGGCCACGTTTCTGCCCGAAACGGTGCAGATCACCATTTACGAGGACAAGCACACGGTCGAGGAGGAGGTGGGAGCAGCCACCATCGCCTATGACCGTACCAGCCAGTTGCTGAACAGCGTGGTCGAGGACATCCGCGCCGGCGGCAACCTGCAGCTCGAGAGCGTCGAGGAAGTGATCGACGACATGGTGCAGAGCATGGTGCGCAATCCGGATGCGCTGATGTGGGTGGCGCGGATGCGCGAGCAGGATCTTACGGTTTACGGCCACGGGCTTTCGGTGGCGGTCAGCCTCGTCGCTTTTGGCCGGCATCTCGGATACCCCAAGGAACAACTCAGCCAGCTTGGCATGCTCGGGTTGCTCCTCGACATCGGCAAAATCAAGCTGCCTCGCGAGCTTCTTGAAAAGTCGGCACGCCTGACCTCGGACGAATTCGAGCAGATCAAGGAACATGTTGACCTGGGCCTCGAAATCCTCAATGCCACCCCGAATATCCATCCTGATGTGCTCGAAGGTATCGCCCAGCACCACGAGCGCATGAATGGCACCGGATACCCGGCGAACATGATGGGCGAAAAGATCGGTGTCTTTGGGCGCATGGCCGCCATCGCCGACACCTACGCCGCGGTCACCAAGCGGCGCCCGTATGCCGAGGCCATCTCGCCGCATGAGGCGCTGCAGATGTTGTCCAACTGGAGCGGTACACAGTTCCACGCGGACATGGTCGAGCAGTTC
>CAYSKY010000229.1:1083-5858 GCA_964431425.1 uncultured Burkholderiales bacterium | reverse complement strand
CGTCAGTGAGTATCGGTAGTTGTTGTCCATCATGTAGCGGCCATCGGTCTCCATGGTGTCCGAGCAGGCGCCCTGATGCAGCACCGCATCGATATCGCCACCCAGTTGGCCGGATTCAACGACATCCAGAAAATCCTTTTTATCCACGTATTCGGCGATTTCGCAGTCGACGAGGTTCCGGAACTTGTCCGCCCTGGTCAGATTGTCGACGGCCACGATATCAGTCACGCCACGCTCATTGAGCGCCTTGACGATATTGCTGCCGATGAAGCCGGCCGCGCCGGTCACGATATAAGTCATTTCGTTCTTTCAGTTCAATTCGTCGTTCAGGCCCTTGTTGCCACCGACGACTTATTCCGTCAGTGCGCCGCAGCGTCGCTACAACGCCGCCAGCAATTCCTCGCGCGATGCTGTCGCAGTACCCAGCTTCCCGACCACGATGCCAGCCGCCAGATTGGCAAAATGCATGGCATCCGCCATGGATGCCCCCGCGGCCAGCATCAGGCCGAGCGTGGCGATGACGGTATCTCCCGCGCCCGATACATCAAATACCTCACGCGCCCGTGTCGGCTCGTGCTTGACGCCATCCGCGGCAAACAGCGTCATGCCTTCTTCAGAACGCGTGACCAGCAGTGCGTCAATGTCCAGTTCGCGGCGCAGCTTCTCAGCGCGTGCGGCAAGATCGGCATTGTCTTTCCAGCGGCCCGCGATCTCGCGGAATTCGCTGCGATTGGGCGTCAGCAGGGTCGCGCCACGGTATTTGGTGTAGTCATCCCCCTTGGGGTCGATCAACACCCGCTTCCCGTGCCGCCGCGCGGCGGCAATCATGGCAGACACGTGGGTAAGCCCGCCCTTGCCGTAATCGGACAGGATGATGGCATCGACGCCGTCCACCAACGATTCGAAATCTCCCAGCTTGTCTTCCAGCACTTCGCGCGACGGCGGTGTTTCGAAATCAATGCGCAACAACTGTTGCTGGCGGCCGATCACACGTAGTTTCACAGTGGTCGGCAGGCTGCTGTCCTTGTGAAACAGCGTGGTGACCCGCTCCTGTTCCAGCAAGGCCGCAAGCGACCTGCCGGCCTCGTCGTCTCCGACCACCGACAGCAGCGTGGCCCTTCCGCCAAGCGAGACGATATTGCGCGCCACATTGGCGGCACCGCCCGGACGCTCCTCGGTGCGTTGCACATGCACGACCGGCACCGGGGCCTCGGGAGAAATTCGTGAGACTTCGCCGAACCAATAACGATCCAGCATGACATCGCCCACCACCAGTACATGGGCGTTGCTGCAATCGGGCGGGGTGAGACTCATGCGCCGGGGCCGACCTGTTCGCGGCCGATGGGGTAATACTCAAATCCAAGTTCTTTCATGGCGTCGGGCTCGTAGAGATTGCGCCCGTCAAATACGATCGGCGCCTTCAGGCATGACTTGATGGCCGCAAAATCCGGCGCGCGAAAGGTTTTCCACTCGGTGACAATGGCCAGGGCATCGGCATCCTTCAGCGCAGCCATGGGTGAGTCCGCATAGCTGATGCGCTCTCCCAGCGTTTTGCGCGCTTCGTGCATGGCGACCGGGTCGTGTGCCACCACATTCGCGCCGCGCGCCAGCAGGTCGTCAATCAAAACCAGGCTGGGCGCTTCACGCATATCGTCCGTATTGGGCTTGAAGGCGAGCCCCCACAGCGCGATGGTCCTGCCGGACAGGTTGTCCCCCAGGCGTTTCACGATCTTTTGGGTCAGTACATGTTTCTGTGCGTAGTTGACGGCTTCCACCGACTCGAGGAGCTTGAGATCCATACCGCTGGCCGTTGCGGTACGCTGCAGCGCCTGCACGTCCTTGGGGAAGCACGAGCCGCCGTAGCCGAAACCGGGGTAGAGAAACTGGTAGCCGATGCGCGGGTCGGAACCCATGCCGCGGCGCACGGACTCGATGTCGGCACCGACCTTCTCGGCAAGCAACGCCAGTTCGTTCATGAAGGAAATACGCGTGGCCAGCATGGCGTTGGCGGCGTATTTGGTGAGCTCAGCAGAACGCACATCCATCACCATCAGCCGGTCGTGGCTGCGGTTGAAGGGTGCGTACAGGCGGCGCATGGCCTCGACCGCCTCGTCATCCTCGGCGCCGATGATGATGCGATCGGGACGCATGAAGTCCTCGACCGCCGCACCTTCTTTCAGGAACTCCGGGTTGGAAACCACGGAAAACTTGAGATCCGCATTGCGTGAACGGAGCTCTTCAGCCAAGGCCGACTTGACGCGATCGGCGGTACCGACGGGTACGGTGGACTTGTCGATGACGATCTTCGGGCTGGTCATGTGCCTGCCGATGGTGCGGGCGGCCGCGACCACATATTGCAGGTCGGCTGAACCGTCCTCGCCCGGAGGCGTGCCCACTGCAATCATTTGCACATCCCCGAACGCCACGCCTTCGGCCACGTCCGTTGAGAAGCGCAGGCGCCCCGCGCGCACGTTGGCTGCAACAATTTCCTTCAGGCCCGGCTCAAAAATCGGAATGCCACCGCCGTTCAGGACGTCGATCTTGCGCGGGTCTATGTCGATACAAAGCACCTCATTGCCCACGTCGGCCAGGCATGCGCCCGTCACCAGGCCCACGTAGCCTGTTCCCACCACAGTCAGTTTCATGATGTCTTCTTGTCGAGTGTCGGCGCCAGCGCCGCGAGTTGTTGATTGATTTCCGCGAGCCGCCGGATCGGGTCCGGCGCCGAGGTGATGCTGCGACCAATCACCAGATGGGTCGCGCCCATTTTAATCGCTTCCACCGGGGTGACCACACGTTGCTGGTCACCCTTCGCGTCGTCTGGTAACCGGATACCCGGCGTTACTTTCAGGAAGCCCGCGCCAAAGGTATCCCGCAATACGGGCGCCTCCTGCGCCGAACAGACCACGCCGTCCAGGCCCGCCGCGACACACAGCCCGGCAAGCCGCATCACCTGGGTCTGTGCATCGGAAGTGACGCCGACCTCCGCCAGGTCTTCTGAGGTCAGACTGGTCAGCACAGTCACGCCGATGAGCAGCGGCTTCCTGCCGGTGCCGGCATCGATGGCCTCGCGTGCCGCCGCGAGCATGGTGCGCCCGCCGCAGGCATGTACGTTCACCATCCACACTCCCAGTCGGGCGGCCGCACGGCATGCACCGGCAACGGTGTTGGGGATGTCGTGGTACTTGAGGTCAAGGAACACGTCATAACCTTTCGCGACCAGCGACTCCACAAAAGCCGGACCAGCCGCCGTAAACAGTTCCTTGCCCACTTTGAGCCGGCACAGTGCGGGATCGAGCCGTTCGACCAGGGACATTGCGGCGGAGGCAGAGGGATAGTCAAGCACAACGATGACGGGACTTTGGCTCATGGTGTCCGGGACGATTGGGGAGATGGACCACCGGCATGTTCGACATGGGCGCGAACAAGATGCCGGTCAGCCGTGTCGTATTCCGCGGTGAGGCGGGGCGGGAAGGTTTCCCAGCCGCCGCAGGCGGGGCAATGCCAGTAAAACTGGCGCGCTTTGAATCCACAGCGGCTGCAAAGATAGACCGCGAGCCGGCTGGCGTGGGCATGGACGACCGCCTTGACCACCTCGAGCTCGTTCCGCCGGGGCTCCCCGGCGACCAGCAACTCCGCCTCAAACACGCGGTCCAGGCCGACCAGGGTCGGATGGCGTTCGAGGTCGGCCCTCGCCATGTCCGATGCCGCCTGTGGCCCCTGCTTTTCCAGGGTCGCGCGGTAGAGCGCGCCGAACATGTCCAGCGCCGGGTACTGCTGCTGCATGCGCCGCAGCACGTCCAACCCTTCATCCGCCCGACCCAGCGCCACATAGCTGGCCAGCAACTGGTCCGCCATCAAACCGACATAGTCAGCGTTCTGGGTTTCAATGCGCTGCCATGCGTCGATGGCTTCGGCGTGCCTGCCGGCCGCGGCCAGCCATTCGCCGCGCAGCAGGTTGGCCCGCACGCACAGGGGGTTGGCTGCGAGTGCTGCGTCGAGGTGGGCATAGGCATCGCCGCCATCCGCATGCGCCTCCACCGCGAGTTCGCAGTGAAAATTGGCGGTTTCCTGGCGTCCGTCGGCGCGGTGGTCCGCCCCCCCGGACTGAAGCCGTTCGGCCACGCCAATGGCCTTGCGCCAGTCGCGTTCCTGCTCATAGATCTGCTTGAGCAACATCAGCGTCTCGCGCTGCTGGGCCTCGCTGCCGGCAGCACGACCGGCGACGTCAGCAAGAATTTGCTCGGCGTGGTCGAGCAACCCCGCCTTCTGATAATCCATCGCCAGTTCGAGTAATGCGGCCGTACGCTTTTCAGCCCCCAGATCGGGACGCTCGGAAAGGTCCTGGTGAACACGGATGGCACGATCCACCTCGCCGCGCCGGCGAAACAGGCTACCCAGCGCGAACTGCAACTCCACGGCCTCGGGGTTGGCCTTGGTCACCTCGATGAAGGCCTCGATGGCCTTGTCCTGCTGCTCGTTGAGGAGGAAGTTCAGGCCGCGAAAGTACGACTGTGGCAGCGCGCGGGACTCCAGAAGCAGCTGTTTGATGTCAATACGCGCCACCAGCCAGCCCATGGCGAAGAACGCCAGGGCGCCGCCGAACAGCCAGGGCAGCCACTCAGTCATTGCCGGGCGTCGGCACCGCAGGGACGACCGGCGTGGTCGGCGCCACTTCGGCATCGCGTGCCCGCTGCTGCAGGGCCCGGTTGAGCTTGCGAATCTCGCGCTTGTATTTGAACGTGCTCGGCAGAGAAGCAAGCAGACCCAGCATC
>CAYSKY010000229.1:290-1073 GCA_964431425.1 uncultured Burkholderiales bacterium | reverse complement strand
GCCGAACGCGCCGGAACGATTGAATCCCCAGGCGGCCAGGAGGATCAGCGCCAGTGGCGCGTTGAGCGAAGAGTCGAGATAGCCGTGCAACACGACCGGCTCAGCGTTCTTGGCTGCGAACCAGACGAACAACACGATGACGATGATGCGAACAAACCAGATCAGGATCTGCATGGCGGGTATCCGGGATGACGTCCCGATATTGTAATCTTCACAGTGCGGCCGCCCTCTTCGCACGACCTTTTAAGGCGAAAAAAAACCAGATGCCCATCGGCATCTGGCTGGATGCAGGAATGAAAAAATCAGTCAGCCTGCGCGCCTTTGCCCTCGGCTGCCGCATTGGCGGCATCGATGAGGTCAACGCGTTCACGCAATTCCTTGCCCGCCTTGAAATGCGGTACGTGTTTCATCGGTACCTGGACCTTCTCGCCCGTTTTCGGATTGCGTCCGGTACGCGGCGGCCGGTAATTGAGCCCGAAACTTCCGAATCCGCGGATTTCAATGCGGTCGCCCTGCGCAAGCGTCTGCGACATGGCGTCGAGCATCGTCTTCACGGCCAGTTCGGCATCCTTCGGCGCCAGCTGGCTGTGCCGTGCCGACAGAATTTCAATCAGCTCTGACTTCGTCATGGATTTCACGGGTTATTTCCTGAAATCGATATAAGCGGTGGGGACCATCAAAAACGGCGCCGCGAATGAACGCGGCGCCGGATTGATGCGACTTAGTTGTTTTCGCCTTGCTTCAACTTGGCCTTCAGCAGCGCGCCGAGGTTGGTGGTGCCGG
>CAYSKY010000229.1:0-280 GCA_964431425.1 uncultured Burkholderiales bacterium | reverse complement strand
TCCTTGGCCTTGATGGAGAGGTTGATGTTGCGGGTCTTGCGGTCCACGTTGACGATGACGGCTTCGATCTCATCGCCTTCCTTCAGGTGCGAGCGGATGTCTTCGACGCGTTCGCGCGAGACTTCCGAGGCACGCAGGTAGGCTTCGATATCGTCCGTCAGGGCGATCACGGCACCCTTGGCATCGATCGACTTGACCTTGCCGGTGACGATGGAACCCTTGTCGTTGATGGCGGTGTAGTTGGTGAACGGGTCGGCGTCGAGTTGCTTGATGCCGAGGG
>CAYSKY010000228.1:4991-5892 GCA_964431425.1 uncultured Burkholderiales bacterium | reverse complement strand
CCGACCGCCAGCCCGAGTTCACGCAGATCGATATCGAGACCTCGTTCCTTACCGAGCGTGAGATCCAGGACATCATGGAAGGCCTGGTGAAGGCGATGTGGAAAGCAGGCTTGGGAATCGACCTGCCCGATTTCCCGCGCATCACCTATGCCGACGCCATGTCGAAGTACGGCTCGGACAAACCCGACCTGCGTGTGAAGCTGCAGCTCACCGAGCTCACGGAAATCGTCAAGGCCTCGGGCTTCAAGGTGTTCGTCGATGCCGCCAACGGTAAGAACGGCAAAGTCGCTGCACTTTGCCTGCCGGGCGGCGCGGAGAAATTTGCGCGCAAGGAACTCGATGACCTCGCCGGATTTGCCGCCATTTACGGCGCCAAGGGCCTTGCCTACATCAAGGTCAACGACGCCACCAAGCTCAATGCCGAGGGCCTGCAGTCACCCATCGTCAAGTTTCTGGATGAAGCCACACTGGGCAACATTCTTGCGGCCTGCGGTGCCAAGACCGGCGACATCATTTTCTTCTGCGCCGACAAAACCAAGGTGGTGTACGACACCCTCGGCGCGCTGCGCAGCAAGCTCGGCCATGAGAAGGGTTACGCCGACGGCGGCTATAAGCCGGTGTGGGTGGTGGATTTCCCCGCGTACGAATTCGACGAGGAAAACAACCGCTACGTCTCCGCGCACCACCCCTTCACTGCACCGAAGGACGAGCATGTCGCCCTCATGGACACCGACCCCTCCAAGGTGCTGGACAAGGACTACGAAGTGGCCATCAACGGCTGGGAACTGGCGTCGGGCGAAGGCTTCACCTCGCGCGACTATGGTTCCGGCGCGAAGTCGCTGATCCTCGGTGAAACCGTGCGCCGCGAGTTGTTCGGCGACGAGCAAGCGTTGGGCCAAAC
>CAYSKY010000228.1:479-4981 GCA_964431425.1 uncultured Burkholderiales bacterium | reverse complement strand
GGCCTACGACGTGGCCATGAACGGCTGGGAACTGGGCGGTGGCTCGGTTCGCATCCACAACCCGGAACTGCAGCAGAAGCAGTTCAAAGTGCTGGGTATTTCCCCCGAAGACCAGCGCGCCAAGTTCGGCTTCCTGCTCGATGCGCTGGAATACGGCGCGCCGCCGATGGGCGGCATCGCCTTCGGCCTCGACCGATCGGTGACGCTGATGTGCGAAAAGTGGGATTCCATCCGCGACGTGATTGCCTTCCCGAAAACCCAGCGCGGTCAGGACCTGATGGTGGACACGCCCTCGCAGGTGACGGAAAAGCAGTTGCGCGAACTGCACATCAAGCTGCGTAACGTTTAGCCGCTCAACAGCCAAACCCCAGCATTGGCGCGGCTCTCCGGGCATTTTTGGCCTGGGAGGCGCGCGGGTGCTGGGGTTTTTACTTTGTGCGATGAATTGTTTCGGACCTCATAACTTCACGGGGAAAGGCTGACCTTCCGCCTAGCTGCCTCTGCCAGTTCGCGCATCGATTTGCCGCTTTTTGCCAGCCACGCTTTCGTGACTACTCGTTCGCCTACCGTCAGCGTGTCTTTGCCGCGCTGAACGTCTCTGGCTAACTGTTCGCAACTAAACCGCTTTGCGGGGTCAACGTCATCGAACCACGAACCCATGATCAAATCACTCTCGTCCTTGAGGGCCTGCATTCGGTCACCCGGCCATCCCAGTTTCCTGGCGACCGCTGTTGCCAGCATGAGGCCGATCGCTGTCCGGTCGATCTCTATCATCATGTTTGCCAGTTTGTCGCAGAGCGCCTTGCGATCATCGTTCCATATGTCGGCGCGGATGCAGATATTGCCCAGCGCGGTACCGTGAATGAGTGACGTTGCTGCTGCCTGGCCTAGCAGCGTCTGGACAAGTTCACTCTGCGCAAATGCCGACGTCCCCTTCACAGCTTCCGCGTTAATGATCGGCGCCATGTCGGGCAGTCGAAAATCAACCCGGCTGGCGGTCGCGATGCGGCGCAGGGCTTCAGCGCGCGCGTTTGCGTCGCCGTTTGCCTTTGCCTGCTCCGACAACATCATCCATGGCGCGGCGTTTTCCGGCTCCAACTTCGCCCAACCCGCATAGGAAATGCCATTGCAGCCGCCGGCCTCGTCTTTCTGGCAGACATGCACAGCGGCAGCGTAAATTGCCGGGTTGTTCGATTGCCGCGCAAGGTCGGCGAGGGGCGCAGCCGCATTGCGTCGCGACTCCGCCCATGCCTCAGTCAACGCGCGTCGGCAATCGGGTGTCTTGCATTCCCGATCCTTCAACTCGCGTTCTTCACCGCCGGCGCTCTGTGCGAGGTAGGCCTGAATGTAGAGCGCGGTCGCCCGCTCTCGTGCATCGGTACTTTGCACAATGGCACCGGCCGCTTCGGCGAGCAGGGCAGCTGTGGCCTCCGGCCGGCCGCCAATCTTGCCACCGCTCGCGAAGTAATACGCCGCCTCGGTGGGCGACATTCCGCAGACCTCGACGCCTTCTTTCATCAGTGAAGCGACTTTGGCCTGCAAGGCATTCTGATCGGGCATGACTTTGCCCGGCGGTATCGGAGGCAACACCTTTCGCATCGTTGGATTAGGCGCGGCGTGCGGGGAGACGTATTGGGTCTCGACACCCGCAACCACATTGGCTTGAGCGGGCCTGTTATCGATCGTAGTGCTGCGAAAGAAAAAGGCGAGCAGCAGAATTCCCAAAAGGATGAGAACCGCCACGACGGCTTTGCCGGATTTGCCCAATCGCCCCATTTGTTAACAAGTCTACGCGACTGAGATTGGCATGGCTGGGTCGCCAGATTGGATGCATTCGGTGACAACGCTTCCAAAGCCCGCCTCGTATAATCCGTCCCACTTCCCTTCGAAAGCACAGCATGACCATTGCCCTGATTGTTCACGGCGGCGCCGGCGCCTGGCGGCCCGGCTCGGACGACGATGCCATTGCCGGCACCACGGCGGCCGTTGCTGCGGGCCGCAAGATTCTTGAGGCTGGTGGTTCTGCGCTCGATGCGGCCTGTGCGGCCTCGGTGGTGCTGGAAGACAATCCCATCTTCAACGCGGGCACGGGAGCCGTGCTGAACTTCGACGGCTTTGTGGAGATGGATGCCTGTGTGATGCTTTCGGCCAACCGCGAGATGGGGGCCGTGTCGGGCATCCAGCGCGTGAAGAATCCGATTCTGGTGGCGCGGCAGGTGATGGAACAAACCGATCACGTCATGCTCACCGGCGACGGTGCGCAGCGTTTTGCACGGGTGATGGGGCATGCCGACTACGATCCCGTTACGTCGGCGCGTCACGCCGACTGGCAGGACAAGAAAGCCAAGCTGCAGGTGGCGGTGGGCGCGGGCGGTGCCGGTGCCATGAAGATCCGCAACTTTCTCAAGAGTCATCCGGAGTACGCCGGCGGCACCATCGGCGCGGTGGCCATTGATTCGACAGGCACGATTTGCGCGTGCACGTCCACGGGCGGTGTGACGATGAAACTGGTGGGGCGGGTGGGCGATACGCCGCTGCCCGGTTGCGGGACCTACGCGTCGCCGTTTGCGGGTGTATCCGCAACCGGCACGGGTGAGTACGTGATCCGCGCCATGTCGGCCCGACAGATTTCCGACAACGTCGAAAGGGGCATGAGCCTCAAGGCCGCCATCGACGCCGCGCTGGACGACCTGGGCCGAAGCTTCGATGCGGATGTTGGCTTCATCGCCATCGATGCCAACGGCCAGGCGGTGGGTGCGCATCGCACGCCGCATATGCCTCATGCGTGGTTCTCGGGTTCGTCGGCAATCACTGCGAAGATGAAAGCGTAGGACGGCGCCGTTCATCGCTTTGATTCCACGCATGCTGGCGCCTTCGCCGGGGTCGCATCCCCTGACGGGGCCCCTGCTCCGCCCTCTGAAGTCGCATGCTTTGGTTTCAGACCAATAGGATCGCATAGTCCCCGCTAGAGAGGCTGAACATGAAACGCAACATCCTCCTCGAAACCGAACGACTCATCCTGCGCGAAGCCACGCCGGATGATCTTGAGCTCATGGTGCCGCTCAACGCGGACCCGCTGGTGATGCGCTACATCGGCAACGGGTCGGTGTTTACGCGTGAGCAGAGCCTGGCACGGCTCCAGCGCATGCGCCGGATTTACGAGATCTATCCGGGCCTCGGCATGTGGATCGGCGAGGAAAAACCCACACGCCGGTTTGTGGGCACATACGCACTGATCTACATTCCGAACACGGCGGAGGTGGAGGTTGGTTATCGACTGCACCAGCATGCATGGGGGCGGGGGCTCGCCACGGAGGGGTCACGCGCGCTGGTGCGCTACGGCATGTTTGAGCTCGGGATCAACCGCATCGTCGGGCTGACGCATCCGGAAAATCAGGCTTCGCAGAACGTGCTGATGAAGTCCGGCCTCCAGCGGCGCGGCATGGGCCACTACTATGACAAGGATCTCTGCTACTTCGTCGCCGAGCGCGAAAACTTCGCCTCAAATCCCAGCGCCGAATAGGCGCCCGATGCCAGGAACACGCCGGCGGTGATAACGCCGATGCCGATCACATCGGTCATGCCCGGCACCTCCCCCAGCAGCGGAATGGCGGCCAGCATGGCCATCACCGGCACCAGCGAGGCAAAGCTCGCCGCCAGCGAGGCGCCCAGAATGCCGACGGCGCGTGCAAACGCCACCAGCGACACAATCGAAACAACAATGCCCTGAAACAGGGTTTGCCCGATGATGGCCGACCACGGCGTGTTGGCAAGACCGTGCGGCAGAAACAGCAGGTAAATGGGCAGGTACACCACCATCGATACCACCGAGACCAGCGCGGCGGCATGCATGCCGTCAATCCCCGTGCGGCGTACAGCGATGGAAAACGTGGCCCAGCACATCGATGCGGCCAGAAACAGCAAATGGCCGCGCCACAGGCCGGTTTCGAAATGAAACAGCCCGGCGCCGAGAATGGTGACGAGGCCCACCGGGATGAGCGCGAGGCCGATGCGGCGCGACCCGGAGATGTGCTCCTTGAGGATCAGCATGGCCAGTAGCGCCGCCCACAGCGGCAGCGTGCCGGGAATCAATGCACCCGCCTGCGCGGCCGGGGCGAACTGCAGTCCGCTGGAACTGAGCAGCACATAGGGAATGCCGGCGCTGCAGACAATCACCAGCCAGTTGACCAGTCCCAATTCGCGGATGGCCAGGCCCCGCCGCAGCAACAGCGGCAGCATGACCAGACCCGCGCAGGCAAAGCGCAGGGCCACCAGGTCAATGGGCGCCATCTTCGAGGTGGGCGAGGTGACTCCGACGCGGGTGTAGAGAATCCAGCTCACCCAGATGGTGGTGGCGGCGATCCCCCAGAGGGCGCCGCGAATGTACTCGGCGCGGGTCAGGTGAAGCGGGGCGGGGGTGGACACGGAAGAAGGATTTACTGCGCTAAACCCGCATTTTATCAGCCGCACCCCTGCTGGCCGATAATAGGGACTTATGACCG
>CAYSKY010000228.1:0-469 GCA_964431425.1 uncultured Burkholderiales bacterium | reverse complement strand
GCCCGCAACTCCGGCGCCCGTCCGGCCCTACAAAATACCGCGTTCCACGCTGGTTGTGATTTACACGGCCCGCCAGGAAGTGCTGTTGATCGAGCGCGCCGACCATCCGGGTTACTGGCAGTCGGTCACCGGCAGCCAGGATGAAGGTGAAACGCTGGAGCAGACCGCCATCCGCGAGGTGGGCGAGGAGACCGGCATCGATGCCACGCGCTACAGGTTGCGCAACTGGCAGAAGAACAACGTGTACGAGATCTACCCCATCTGGCGCCATCGCTACCCGCCCGGTGTCACGCACAACACGGAGCATGTGTTCAGCCTGTTGCTGCCCGACCGCGTGCCGGTCACGCTGCATGAACGCGAGCACATCCAGCACGTCTGGCTGCCGTATGACAAGGCGGCGCCGCTGTGTTTTTCCTGGTCGAACCGCGAGGCCATCCTCGCGCTCCCGCAGCACGCTGCGGCCGGCAAC
>CAYSKY010000227.1:0-5903 GCA_964431425.1 uncultured Burkholderiales bacterium | reverse complement strand
GATGCCACGCTTGCCCCCCCGGTACCGGGTCTGAATTTTGACCAGGTGTCGCTGACCGGCACCGACCAATCGTCGCTGGTCACAAACATCGACCTGAACGCCCGCTACCGCGGGGGCGACTGGGACAGCAAGCTGGTGGTGCGTGACACTAACTCAAGAAGTTTTATCGACGGCCAGAAAGGCTACAACCGTCTCAACAACGCCTACTTTGAGACGCTGAACCGCAATCTGGACTTCTTTGCACGGGTCGGCCGGCAAAGCTCGCCGGGCTTCGGCATCCTGGGACGATTTGATGGTGCATGGCTGCGCTACGGGTTTAACCCGCGTGCCAAGGTCAGCCTCTTCGCCGGCGAACCTGTCGAGTTCTATCCGACAGCAAAGAAGAAGTTTGCCGGTGGTGCAGTCGATCTTGGCCCGTTTGCAGAACGTTGGAGTGGAAACGTATTCGCCATCGAGCAGCGCGTGGACGGTTTCAGCGACCGTCGCGCGATCGGTTCCGAGCTTCGCTATCTCGACCCCCAAAAGAACGGCTTCGCCCTTCTGGACTACGATCCAACCAACAAGGCACTCAACATCGCGCTGATCCAGGGCAACTGGCAGGTGCGCGAAGGGCTGGGCTTCAATTTCCTCTTCGACCGCCGCCGTTCACCCACCCTGCAACTTACCAACAGCCTGTCGGCGCTGCCGCTGGGGACGGTTAGGGAGAATATCGACTCTGGCATCACCGTCGACGAACTGCGCAATGTATCGCGCGTGGTCACGCCGATATCGACGCTGTTTTCGCTCGGTGCCACCTACCAGTATTCGCCGGCATGGCAATTCAGCAGTGACATCAAATATTCGGAAGTTTCTGGAACCGGCGAGATCGGCTCGCAGATGGCCATGGCGGGAACCGGCAAAGTATTCGTTTACGGCCTGCAGGCCATCCGCACCGGGGCGTTGACCATCAACGACATCATCGTTGCCACGACCAACATCATCCGCGGCAAGACTTACAACGGTGAATTGCTGCAGTTGAGCCACGTCATTCTGTTTGCCGACAAATGGCGCATTGAGTCCACCTTGAAGTATTACCACCAGGTAGACAGCATGGACAACACGCTTTCGCGGCTTTCACCCAGCGCACGCATTTCGTACAAACTTCTTGAGCGGCTGAACATTGAGGGTGAAGCGGGCGCCGAGCGCAGTACCACCAAAGGACCGCTGATCAGCGACAAGACAATGCGACGGTACTACAACCTCGGAATGCGCTATGACTTTTTCTAGGGCATCGTCATGAGTTCGCTGGTAGCGCTCGCGATCATTCTCAGCATCAGCCTTGTTTCTGTAGTGGTCATCTATTTGGTGGGGGGTACGCAGGGCGGCATGCGCCGCGGTTTCGGCGCGCGACACATCAAAATCGCCGCGGGCGGACTGGCGGCCATTTTGGTGATCGCCTCGGCGTTTGCTGGCTGGTACTTCATTGCGAGCGCTCAACGCGCGGGCGCCGCTTCCGGCGAGACCGCCTTGCCGGGCCAGTCGCCCGTCCAGGCGGCTTCGCCGGCGACCAATGGCGGTGACCTCAATGTCCTGGTTTCAAGACTGGAAGACCGCCTGCGGCGCGAACCGGGCGATGCGCAGGGACTGGCCTTGTATGCCCGCACGCTCATGGAGCTCAAACGCTATTCGGACGCCGCTTCGGCCTATGCAAAAGCGGTTGACGCTATTCCGGATGATGCCGCACTGCACCTTGAGAGGGCGGATGCCGCGTTTATGGCCAGCGGTGAAAAGTGGACGCCTGTCGCCCGCGAGGCGCTGGCGCGCGGGCTCGCTCTTTCGCCGGCACACCCTGAGGCACTGTGGCTCGCCGGTCGCGAACGATTTGAAAGCAAGGACTATCCCGCCGCGGTGCGTTACTGGGAGGCGCTGGCAAAGGTCGCACCATCCGGCTCGGACTACGAAAAGGAAATGAAGACGGCGCTGGTGGAGGCACGCGCATTGCGGGACGGGCGCGACCCGGCCACCGAACTCGCCAGGGCAGGCGTGTCTGCTCCGCCGCTGGAGTCGGCCGTCGGCAAATCCCCCGCCAATCCGGCAAACGCAGGATTGGCGGCTGAACTTCGCAACACGCTGTCGGCAATGGATGCCAGAACTGCAATCGGGCCGGGCGCCGCCGGGCCAGCGTTTGTCCGTGGGACGGTCAGCCTGGAGCCAGCCCTCAGACCGGGTACCCGGCCGGAGGACATCGTTTTTGTTTTTGCGAGACACGCCGATCCCGCGATGGGCCCGGCACCGCTCGCCATGCTCAGAAAACGGGTTGCAGACCTACCGTTGCAGTTTGAATTAAGCGACAATAACGCGATGTCCAGCGAACAGAAACTTTCCAATGCCCGCAGTGTGATCATCACCGCGCGTATTTCAAAATCCGGCGACGCCGCCTACCAACCTGGCGACCTTGAAAGCGTCAGCCCGGCGGTCACTCCACGCACCGGCGGCCTTATCCTCAATATCAGCGGATCCCGCTAGCGGACTGTGCCGCACGCCGTCTCATCAACGAGCGCCAGCAAAGCGGGCTCCAACCTCATCCGGTCGATCCGCCACGTGATGCGACCGATCATCCGGCTCATGATGCGGCATGGTATCGTGCTGCAATCCTTTCAGGAGTTGGTCAAATCGGTTTACACGGAGGAGGCGGAAAAGGAAATCCGCGCCAGTGGCAACTCCGTGACGGACCTGCAAATATCATTGATGACCGGCCTGCATCGCAAAGAGGTCAAGCGGTTTCGTGAAGAGGGTTACGACACCTTTCTCATGTCTCCGACACTTTCCACCGGCTCCGACGTCGTCACCAAATGGCTGACTGACCGCCGCTTTCAGACTGCCCGTCGAGAGCCGCGCGCGCTAAGCATCCGCAAGGGCGAAGATGGCAATGGCTTTGCAGAACTGGTCAGATCCATCGACCCTGAATTGCGCCCGGCTTCTGTGCTGAATGAGATGGTCAGGCTGGGTGTGGTGCAGGTTGACGGCATGGTGGCCCACCTGACGGTCGACGCATTCGTCCCAAAACACGGATTCGACGACCAGGTTCAATATCTGGCTGAAAACGGCCATGACCACCTCGCGACCGCCGTACACAATCTCAGCATGCCTGCCGCGCCCATGCTGGAGCAATCAGTCAGCGCGTCGGAGCTGTCGGCAGCTTCCGCGGCTGAACTTGAACAATTCGCCCGTTCGCAGTGGAAGCATGTCATGCAACAACTGGTCGAACGTGCGCTGGCTCTGGAAGATCGGGACAAGACGGGCGGCAATACCGGCACTCGGATCAATTTCGGCGTTTATTTATACAAAGAGACCCTGCCGAGCGTGCCGGGCACAGCAAGCGAGAAAAAGCGTACTCCGGGTAAACCAGGGCCAAAACGCAAACTCAGGTAAAAGGAAAGCCATGTTCACCTCCCCCCTCAATCGCGGCGGCGATGCCGCCAGCACCACCCTGAGGAGTCTGTTCGCCGCCGTGATGGCGCTGGCCATGCTGGCGATTGCCGCTGCGCTCGGGGCCAAGGTCCAGACCGGCGGCACGGGCCGCACCGAATTCGGCTCCATCGAAGCATTCGGCAGTATCGTGGTCAACGGCATCCATTACGATGAAACCGGGGCCTTCATCACCATTGATGGTGTGGGCAACCAGCCGCCCTCCGCACTGAAATTGGGCATGGTCGTGCAGATCGACGGCACACTGGATCCCGTTTCCCTGCGCGGCATTGCTGACACGGTGCGGGTAAGTCGCACACTCCTGGGCCAGGTGGAGTCCGTGCCCAACAGCGCAGGTGAAATCCAGATTCTTTCCCAGGCGGTGGCGTTGACCACTTCCACGCAGTTCGATGGCGCGGCCGGCGGCGGCTCGCTGATTCCCGGCGACTGGGTTTCCGTGCATGGGCTCGAAGACCCGGGCAAGAAGACGCTGGTCGCCACGCTGGTCGAAAAAGTGCCGGCGCCCCCGGGGGGACAGTCTGCGATTCGTGGCACCGCCCGCAATGCAGGGGGTGACCAGTTCCGGATTGGCGCCCTGAAGATCAGCGCATCCGGTCTGCCAGTGCCGGGCGATGGTGACTACATCTCTGTGACCGGCAACTACGTGTCGGGTACAGGGAAAATGAGCGCGGTTGCAATCTCGGCCACCCGTGAGGTTGAAACCAGCGAAGACAACGAAACCGAGATCACCGGCTATGTAACCGATTTCCGCTCTTCATCGGCATTTGTCATCGCCGGCGTCCCGGTTGACGCCAGCCGTGCAACAGTCGAAGGCGGCAGGCTGCAGGACATCAAGAATGGTGCGCTTGTAACTGTCGAAGGCCATATCCGCAACGGCGTGCTTGTTGCCGGCGAAATCGAGCTGCCGGCCAGCACCTCGGCGGCTTCCAGCGCAAAAACAGAAGTGGAAGGGGCCATTGCCGCCTTCAGCTCGCTCGGTGACTTCACGATCAAGGGTGTTCGGGTTGACGCCAGTTCGGCCATCGTCGTCAACAAGTCGCGCAAGCCTCCCGGGGCGGGCCTAAAGGCGCACGCCAAAGGCAGAGTAGGGTCTGACGGCGTGCTACGGGCGATGTCGCTGGAGCTTGAGGCCCCCTAGGCGCCTTACCCGGCCACGGTTGTGTAGCATCTTTACTGTGGTATTTTTTTACACACACGTGATATATTTTGCCCGGCGACTTCGTCATACCTAAAGGGGGCAGCAGATGATCTCAACGCGATTGCAGGCAAAAGCACTTATTTTTCTGGGCCTTGCCGTGACGGCAACCGGCTGTGTCACAACCTCGGCACCACCGGCGCCGGCGCCCACCACCACCGACTGTCCGCAGCCGAAATTCACCGGGCGTGCACCCGACGAGTTTTTCAACCGCAAGAATCCGCTGGCCAATGCCGACCTGAAACTCGGCGAGAAGCTGTATTTTGACGACGCGCCCGGCCGCTACTCCTGCGCCACCTGCCACGGCCGCAACGGCGACGGCCGCGGCCCCATGTCGAGCCATTTCACACCACGTCCGCGCCACCTGTCGTGCGTCAAGGTTGCCAGCATTCCTGATGGACAGGTGTTCTGGACCATCAAGTTCGGTTCGCCCAATACCGACATGCCGGCTCACAAGCACTTCAGTGACGAACAGATCTGGCAGATCGTCGCCTACGTTCGTAACTTGTAGACTCCCCCGCCCCGGGGCCCAAACCCCGGGGCTATCCTGCAGCGCGGATTACCCGCGCCAAAGGAACAGCGCTTGATTCGGCCTAGAGATCACGCCCCGGGGCCGCCAGTTGGTATACTCCGCGCCTTGATCAAGTCGCGAAGTGCCCTGTGAACGTCGTCATCAAAACCCCGCAAGACATTGAAAAAATGCGCGTCGCCGGCAGGCTCGCGTCAGAAGTGCTTGATTTCATCACCGGGCACGTCAAGCCGGGCGTCACCACGGGGCAGATTGACAAGCTTTGCCACGACTACATGGTGGATGTGCAGGGCACCATTCCCGCTCCGCTGAACTACGCCCCCGCCGGGCACCGCCCCTATCCCAAGTCGGTCTGCACCTCGGTGAATCACCAGGTCTGCCACGGCATTCCCGGCGAGAAGATTCTCAAGAACGGCGACATCGTCAACATCGACATCACCGTCATCAAGGACGGCTATCACGGCGACACCAGCCGCATGTTCTATGTGGGGGAGCCTTCCATCCAGGCGCGCCGCCTGTGCGAAAGCACCTACGAATCCATGTGGCGCGGAATCCGGCAGGTCCGCCCGGGCGCCACGCTGGGCGACATCGGCCATTCCATCCAGTCTTTTGCCGAGTCGGCCGGCTACAGCGTGGTGCGCGAATTCTGCGGACATGGCATTGGCAAGAAATTCCACGAAGAACCGCAGATCCTGCACTACGGACGCGCAG
>CAYSKY010000226.1:5245-5929 GCA_964431425.1 uncultured Burkholderiales bacterium | reverse complement strand
ATTCAAAGCTGGGCACGCGCGCCGAGATCAAGAACGTCAATTCATTTCGCTTCCTCGAACGGGCCATCGAGTACGAAGTCCGCCGCCAGATCGAAGTCATCGAAGACGGCGGCAAGGTGGTGCAGGAAACGCGCCTTTATGACGCAGACCGTGATGAAACGCGCTCCATGCGATCCAAGGAAGATGCGATGGACTATCGCTATTTCCCGGATCCGGACCTGTTGCCGCTGGCGATTTCGAGCGAATGGATCGATGAAGTGCGCGCCGCCATGCCGCCTTTGCCCGAGGCGCTGCGGCAGCAGTTTGAGGCACAGGGCGTGAGCAAGTCCGACGCGCTGGTGATCACCCAGTCACGCGCCATGACCACGTTCTATGAGCGGCTGGTGGCGACATTGGGTGGTTCGCACAAGCTGGCGTCGACCTGGGTGACCGGCGAATTCAGCGCGGCGCTGAACCGCTCGGGATTACCGGTGGAATCAGCGCCGGTGACCAGCGAAAAGGTCGCCGGGCTGCTGGCTCGGGTCGTTGACGGCACGATTTCGGGCAAAGCGGCCAAGGAAGTCTTTGACGACCTCTGGAGTGGCGCTGCCGATGCCGATAGCGTGATTGCCGCGAAGGGCCTGAAGCAGGTTTCGGACAGCGGTGCGATTGAAAAAATGGTGGACGACGTCATCGCCGCCACGC
>CAYSKY010000226.1:976-5235 GCA_964431425.1 uncultured Burkholderiales bacterium | reverse complement strand
ACCCGAAGTCGGTCGAGGAATACCGCGCCGGCAAGGAAAAGGCGCTTAACGCGCTGTTCGGCCAGGTGATGAAAGCCAGCAACAAGACCGCCAATCCGGCGCAGGTCACCGAGATTCTCAAACGCAAACTCGCGCCCTGACCAGCGCCGGGCGTTCAGCCTGCGGGCCGGTCGAGGTCGGCCTGCATCCAGTCCGCCATCGCCTTACCGTCCGGATGCGGCCCCGCGGCCAGCGCGGCGATCACCCGCTGCCGGTCCGCAATCGAGCGATTCTGCGAGAGCTTGGCCTTGGCTTCGATCTGGTCGATGGTGATTTCAAAGCCGACAATCGCGCCCAGCTGCGCGGCATGAGCGGTGGTATCACCCGGCTTCCAGCCGGAGCCATCGGCAGACTCAAAACGCGAGGACAAGTCCGCCACGATGGCGAGCTTGGCGTCGGCGTCCTCGATCCGCCGGACGCGGCCGTGTACATGCAGTGCCACATAGTTCCAGGTGGGGACGTTCGGGATGCGCGGATTCTGGTCGGCGTACCAGGTGGGCGAAACGTAACCGTGAGGCCCGTGGAAGATGGCCGTCGCGCACACGCCATCGGCCAGGGCGGACGCGTGCGGATTGGCCCGGGCGATGTGCCCGATCAGCGTTCCGTGCGGACCCCGTTGCGGGTCAAGCACCAGCGGTGCGTGAGTGACCTGGATGCCGTCCGGCGTGGACGTCAGCAGCGTGGCAAAGCTGTATTGCTCGATGATGGCGGCGATGCGCGCCGGGTCCTGCTCGATGAAATGCTTCGGGGTGTACATGTCAGGCCTTGCGATCGGTGAGGGACGGCGGCAGGTTCAACGTCAACGTTCCCAGCAGCAAAAGTATGTGCCGGGGAGCGGCAGATGCGCATGCTGCCCAGCGGGCATTCGTTAGTCTTGTACGAAAAAACGCGCCCCGCAGGGCGCGTTCGTGCGGCGTCGCAAAAGGTCAGCGGACTTCGTTACAGCGAACCAGCTTGGAATTGACGCCAGGTCCGCCGATGTTCGCGCCGCGGCAGATGTACATGATGCCCAGCGAGCACTCGTAGGTCTTGTCGTTGCAGGTCGCCGTGCCGCGCGGCTGTCCGGGGATGATGGTGGACTGGCCGACGATCTGGCTTTGCATGGCCGGTGCGGCGGCCACGTCACCCTTGCCATCGAGCAAGGTGCCCGGTGCCATGCCCGACTTGAGTTTTTTCCAGCGCATGCGTTCGGTGTCGTAGCGGGCAACGATTTCCTTGCGGTCGTTTTCCACCTTGGCCAATTCCGCGTCGAGTGAAGCGCGCTCGTTCTTCACGCGGTTGTAGTCCTGCACCAGTTGCGGCGGGGCCTCCTTGGTCTTTGCATCGGCTTTCGGATCTGCCTTCGGGTCCGCCTTGGCATCCGGCTTGCCGTCCTTGGTTTTAGCCGAGCGTGCCTTGCCGGCACGATAGAACTCCATTTCGTTCTCGACCTTGGTCAGGTTCTTGTCCACTTCCGGGCTGCGCGCAGTGAGGATTTTCTTGCGCGCATCGACGGCGGCCAGGTCCTTGTCGCGGGCCATGTCGAATTCGCGCTCCGATCCATAGGTGGCGATCAGCGCCATGTCCCGCAACTTCTGCTCGGCGATGCGTTTGCTTTCCTCGCGGTTCTTTTCATCCTGCTCGCGCTTGGCCTTGAGCTGTTCGGGCGTCAGCGGCGCATCGTACTTGCGCACCACGCTGCCCTGCTTGCTCATTTCCGTCACCGCCTTCGAGGCGCACTGTGGTGGCATGGTGTCGCCGTAATGCGTCACACCCTTGTCATCCACGCACTTGTAGGTGGCGTGGGCCGGCATGGCGGTACAGGCGAAGGCCGCTGCGGTCAGTGCTGTGCGAAACAAATATTGTCTGGTGTTCATGCGCTGTTGATCCCCATTTCACGACGCCGCGCCGTACTGCTGGCGGTACGCCCTAATTTTGTCCAGTTTATCGCTTTCGCCGGGCTGCCGTGACAGATAACTGACGATGTCGGCGAGCGTTGCCACGGCAATAACGGGTACCCCGTAGGATTGGTTGAATTCCTGGGCCGCTGACATCGTGCTGCCCGCCGCGGCGCCCCGTTCCTGACGGTCCAAAGCAATAAGCACGCCTACCGGGTTGGCGCCCGCCGCCCGGATCATGTCCACGGACTCCCGCTTGGAGGCGCCGTCGGTAATCACGTCATCCACGATGAGCACGTTGCCCTTGAGGGGGGCGCCCACGATCAGGCCGCCTTCGCCGTGGTCCTTGGCCTCCTTGCGATTGAAACAGAACGGCAGGTTGTGCCCCATTTCGGCAAGTGCCACCGCCATGCCCGCCGCCAGCGTGATGCCCTTGTAGGCAGGGCCGAAAATGGTGTCGATCTTGAGGCCTGAGGCCAGCGCCGCCTGGGCATAGAAGCGCGTGAGACCGGCCAGGGAGGCACCGTCGCTGAACAGGCCGGAATTGAAAAAATACGGCGACTGGCGGCCCGCCTTGGTCTTGAATTCGCCAAAACAAAGGGCGTTCTGGCGGATGGCAAATTCGACGAACTGCTGGCGGAAATCGCTGGTGCTGGTCATGGCGGAAAGAGGTGTCCGGAAAATCGCTCATAATCGCGTCTTTCCGACTGAAAGACAACCCGGACATGCGCGTCATCACCGTCAATTGCAACGGCATCCGCTCGGCGACTTCCAAGGGCATGTTCACCTGGCTCAAGCGCCAGAAGCCGGACGTCATCTGCCTGCAGGAGATCAAGGCGCTCGAATCCGACCTGCCGCCGGAAGCCCTGCCTTGGAAGAAATGGCACGCGTTCTATCATCCGGCCGAGAAAAAGGGCTATGCGGGTGTGGCGCTGTATTGCAAGCGCGAGCCAGACCGCATCCAGATCGGCACCGGCATCAAGTGGATCGACGCCGAGGGACGCTACCTCCAGGCTGATTTCGGCAATCTTTCGATTATTTCGCTGTACGTGCCGTCCGGTTCCGCCTCCGAGGAATCACAGGCCAAGAAATTCCGCTTCATGGAAGCCTTCATGCCCTATTTGAAGCGCCTCAAGGCGTCGGGCCGCGAAGTCATCATCGTCGGCGACTGGAACATCGCCCACAAGGAGATCGACCTCAAGAACTGGCGCGGCAACCGGAAAAACTCCGGCTTCCTGCCCGAAGAGCGCGAGTGGCTGACCACGCTGTTTGACGAGGTCGGCTATGTGGACGTATTCCGCCGCCTCATCCCCTTGCCGGACCAGTACACCTGGTGGTCCAACCGCGGCGCCGCGTGGGAAAAAAACGTCGGTTGGCGCATCGACTATCACATCTGCACCCCCGGCATTGCCGCCACCGCCGAGTACGCGCGCATCTACAAGGATGAGCGATTCTCGGACCATGCGCCGCTGTCGATTGATTACGCCTACGAACTTTAGAGAAAGCTGGTCGTGCCTGCGGCAATGCCCGCCAGGCGCGACTTTGTGTTGACATGATCCGCCTTACCAACCTCACCCTCGCCCGGGGGCCCAAGAACCTGCTGGAAGGCGCCAACCTTACGTTGTTCCCCGGCCACAAGGTCGGCCTGATCGGCCCCAACGGCTGCGGCAAGTCCACCCTGTTTGCGTTGTTGCGCGGGCAGATCCACCACGACGCGGGCGAGGTCGAACTGCCGGCCAAATGGGTGATCGCGCACGTCGCCCAGGAAACGCCCTCCAGCCCGCGCACGGCGCTGGAATACGCACTGGACGGTGACACCGAATTGCGCACGGTGGAAGCAGCGCTGGAGCAGGCAGAACACGAGCACGAGGCCGGCGAAAAAATCGCCGAACTGCACGCGCATTACGACCACATCGGCGGTTACGCCTCGCGCCCGCGCGCGGCGGCGCTGCTGGCGGGCTTGGGTTTCAATGAAGAACAGCAGTCGCGTGCCGTATCGGAGTTTTCCGGCGGCTGGCGCATGCGGCTGAACCTCGCGCAGGCGCTGATGTGCCGCTCGGACCTGCTGCTGCTCGATGAGCCCACCAACCACCTCGACCTCGACGCCGTCATGTGGCTGGAGGATTGGCTCGCGTCCTACCCTGGCACGCTGCTGCTGATCACCCACGACCGCGATTTTCTCGATGCGGTGGTGACCAAGGTGGTGCACGTCGACCAGAAAAAGCTCAACGAATACGCCGGCAACTATTCGGCCTTCGAGCGCACCCGCGCCATGCAGATTTCACTGCAGGCCGCCGCCCACCAGAAACAGCAGAAACACATCGCCCACCTGCAAAGCTTCAT
>CAYSKY010000226.1:0-966 GCA_964431425.1 uncultured Burkholderiales bacterium | reverse complement strand
CTTCAAGGCCAAGGCCACCAAGGCCAAGCAGGCGCAAAGCCGGATGAAGACGCTGGAAAAGATGGAGCTGATCGCCGCCGCCCACATCGACTCCCCCTTCGAATTTTCCTTTCGCGAGCCCGAAGCCAAGCCGCGCCAGCTGTTGCACCTGAAGGAAGCCACGCTCGGCTACGGCGACGCCCAGACCGGGCGCGACATCCTGCAAAACGTCGAGTGGCGCCTGTTCTATGGCGACAAGATCGGCTTGCTGGGCCCTAACGGCGCGGGCAAATCCACGCTGGTGAAATCGCTGGCAGGCACGCTGGCACTGAAGCGCGGCGGGCGTTACGAAGGCCAGGGGTTGCGGATCGGTTACTTCGCGCAGCACCAGGTCGAGCAGCTGCGCCCCAATGAATCAGCGCTCTGGCACCTGAAACACCTGGACCCGAATACCCGCGAGCAGGAGTTGCGTGACTTTCTCGGCGGCTTTGATTTTCGCGGTGAGCGTGTCACCGAAAAAATCGCACCGTTTTCAGGCGGCGAGAAGGCGCGCCTCGCGCTGGCGCTGATCGTCTGGCAACGCCCGAACCTCTTGCTGCTGGACGAACCCACCAACCACCTCGACATCGAAATGCGCGAGGCTGTGGCCGAGGCGCTGCAGGAGTTCGACGGCACGCTGGTGGTGGTGGCCCACGACCGGCACCTGTTGAAAGCCACCACCGACCAACTGTGGCTGGTGGCCGACGGCAAGCTCAGCGAATTCGAGGGTGACCTCGACGACTACAAGCAGTGGGCCCGGAACTACGCCACCCAGCACCAGAAGGCCAAACCCAAGGAAACACGCGGCGTTTCAGGCGAAATTGGCCTGGAAGCCGCGCCGGTGCTGGAGTCTGGCAATACGGACCGCAAGGCCCAGAAGCGCGCCGAGGCCGAGGCGCGGCAAAAAAACAGCGCCGTCCGAAAGCCCATGGAACAGAAGCTTGCCGC
>CAYSKY010000225.1:0-5936 GCA_964431425.1 uncultured Burkholderiales bacterium | reverse complement strand
GTGTACGTTCTTGCCGATCTGCGCGCAAGAGCCCACGGTGGCCCAGGTATCGACCATGGTGCCCTCATCCACATAAGCGCCGATATTGACGTAGGACGGCATCAGCACCGCGCCCTTGCCGATGAAGGCGCCGCGACGCGCCACGGCCGGCGGAACCACGCGGTAACCGCCATCGCGAAACTGCTGCTCGGTGTAGTGCTCGAATTTGGTCGGCACTTTGTCGAAGAACTGCAGGAAATGCGTGGCGCGATGCTCCTGGTCCGGAGTTGAGCGCATCAGGCGGTTGTCTTCCAGTCGGAACGACAGCAGGACGGCTTTCTTGATCCACTGGTGTGTGACCCAGTCGCCGTCGATCTTTTCGGCCACGCGCAGGGTCCCGCTGTCTAGATGGGAGATGACCGTATCCACGCTCTGCCGCAGTTCTGGCGTGGCGTTGGACGGGTTGATGGCGGCGCGGTTGTCCCAGGCGTCGTTGATGGTGGATTGCAGGGCGTCAAGAGTCATGTTTGATCGGTGGATTACGGAAAGAAAATGGAGAGTGGGTTCGTTCAGGCCGACAGCCGCCGGATCAGTCGAGCCAGCCAGGATTCATCGATGACGGGGGCGGTCGCCGGACCCGCGGCGCGCAGCGCGGCCAGTTCGGCCTGAAGTGCGGCATTGCCGGACTCCAGTTCGCGGGTACGCTGCAGGTAATGCTGGAATCCCTTGTAGGTATCGCGATAGTCGTTATAGGCCCATTGCTCGGCATCCGTAAATACAGACAGCCGGTCGGGTATTGCTTCGAGCGAAGCCGCATGGTTGCCGGCAAACACCAGATAGTAGAGCGGGGCCGCCTGCGGGGCGGCGTCGGCCGGCGTCGCCTGCGAAGTCACCAGTGATTCACCCGCGCAGGAGTCTGCCGGGGACTCCGCACTGATGACCGATGCGAACAGGTTGCGTTGTCCCAGCCAGCGCCGATGCATGAAACGTGGCGACAGCAGCGCCTCGAACTCGTCGCGATACAGCTCACGGACATGAAACTCATTGGAAAAACCGCGCCGGTCGGAGTACTCGGCTTTGTTGGGTGACGACACCACGAACACGCCTTCCGGCGTCAATACCCGGCGGACTTCGTCCAGGAACGCGGCCTGC
Source organism: uncultured Burkholderiales bacterium (assembly GCA_964431425.1). Lineage (GTDB taxonomy): Bacteria > Pseudomonadota > Gammaproteobacteria > Burkholderiales > Usitatibacteraceae > UKL13-2. Next base: position 4,805 of record CAYSKY010000225.1, on the reverse strand, counting down.
GCTTCGATGTGCTCGATGGTCTCAAACGAGACCACCAGATCAAAGCTGCCGTCGGCAAACGGCAGTGCGGTGCAGGAGGCCTCGGAGAATTGCAGGTTCGCATCCGCCGCGTACAGTCCGCGTGCATGGGCGATGGCTTCGGCAGAGATGTCCACGCCGTGCACCGTGGCCGCGGTCTGGCGCAGCAGCGCGCTGCCGTAACCGGCGCCACAGGCGACATCCAGTACCCGGCGGCCGGCGGCCACCGGCAGCAGATAGTGGTAGCGGTGCCAGTGCTCGTACCACATCTCGCCCCTGGCTTCCGGTGCGCCGGGGACAAACCGTTCTCCGGTAAAGGGCAGGGATGAAGACATGAGCGGGGTTGGCGGTGAAACGCGATGATGGTGGCTTGCGCGCCGGGTCAACCCGTAGCGCATGGTCAGCGGCCATTATACGTTTGCCATCGTCAGGCCACCTGACGGTGCCTGCAGTGCGACGTCGGGGATTTGCAGACGAAAAAAAGCCGCGTGCAGAAATCGCACGCGGCCATGCTCGGGGGGAGCCTAACTAGAAGCGGAAAATGGCGCCGAGCGAATACGCGTCCGCCTGCAGTTCGCCGCCTGTGGAGTCATCACCCAGTTTGCGGAAGCGTTCCACTTCCGCGCGCAGGGCGACTTCTTTGCTGAGATTGAATTGCAGGCCAAGACCGTAGTGCTGGCCGGTCTTGGTGCTGCTGCCGCGACCGGAATTGAGTACGACTACGCCCGAGGCGCGGAAATCGGCTTCAGTCTTGGCTTGCAGTACGCCGACACGCCCGAACACCGAGAACTGGTCGTTCATCGGCGCGGAAAGCACCAGGTCCACGCCGTAGCCCTTGGCGCGATAGTCGGCGCTGACAGAGCCGTTGTTGACAGTGGAACGGGTGCCGAAGCGGCCGATGTCCGTGTACAGGGCTTCGACGGCAACGGCGGAATTGAAACTGTAACCACCGGTGAGGCGGTAGCTGGTGTCGCGGTCGTCTGCAGAGGTGGAGACGTTGGTGTAGCCCTTCTCCCGGAGGAAGTTGCTCACGTCATTGGCGTCGACATTGGTACCTTTGGACTGGCCGATGCCCACGCCGACATAGAAGCCGGATTGTTGTGCCTGGGCGGCGCCTGCGAAGGCCAGGCATGCCAGTGTGGCAATGCCGGCCAGTGCTCGATGATTTGATTTCATCTTTTCTCCTGGTTGTTAAAACAGCGGTAACGCATGTTAGGGCAGTTCGCCGGCGCGATGGCCCTAAACGTCCGCAGTAGCGGTTCGTGCGTCCCCGGGTATGAAAATGTGCACCCGGCGGCGAATGGTCGGCCGGTTCACGCAGCGGTAACAATGGCCCGGCGAGTGCCGGGACCTGCATATGCCCGCCAGTTCAGGCGGGAGAGTGGGTCAGCCGCGTGACGTCACGCTGTCTTCGTCGGCGAAGGTGTGCAGATCCACGCGTGGCTGCGGTTTCCAGCCTTTTGCGCGGTGTTCGGCGACCACGGTCGTGAAGATACCGCCGCGAACCCAGAATTTGGCGGTGAGCCGCGCAAATCGCGGTGCGATGGCGGCAACGATGTCGTCAAGAATCTCGTTGGTCACCGCCTCATGGAACTTGCCTTCGTCGCGAAACGACCAGATGTACAGTTTGAGACTCTTGAGTTCCACACAGGCGCGGTCCGGGATGTAATCCAGATAGAGCGTGGCGAAATCGGGCTGGCCGGTCTTCGGACACAGGCAGGTGAATTCCGGGATCTGCATGTGGATCAGGAAGTCGCGCTTGGGTTGCGGATTGGGAAAAACCTCCAGCGACTTGGCGGGCAGCGCGGTGAGTTTGTCGCCAAGTTTGGTAAGTTTTGCGATCGCGCTGTTCTGCTTCAACGACTTAGCGGCACTTCTTGATGTGGATTCTTTTTTGCGTGATGAAGACATGGTGTTTGATTGGTATTTGCCAAAACCGATACGTTAAAATTGCCCCCATTGTATTTCACAGGGCCCGCCCGACTGCATGTTGGAGCGGGTTTTGTCCATATTTGAGCGCTCGTTTGGATTATCCGGCGGACGTTCGGTTGCATCATTGATGCAGCAGGCAGAAAAACAACAGGGAATCATAGTGCGTCTTACCCAGATCAAACTTGCCGGTTTCAAATCCTTCGTCGATCCCACCACCATTGCAGTTCCCGGCCAGCTGGTCGGCGTTGTTGGTCCCAACGGATGCGGCAAATCCAACGTTATTGACGCCGTGCGCTGGGTGCTCGGCGAGTCCTCCGCCAAGCATCTGCGCGGCGAAAAAATGGAGGACGTGATTTTCAACGGCTCCACCTCGCGCAAGCCGGGTGGCCGCGCCAGCGTGGAACTGGTGTTCGACAACTCGCTGGGTCGTGTCGGCGGCCAGTGGGGCCAGTACAGCGAAATCTCGGTGCGCCGCGTGCTGACGCGCGACGGCAACTCCGACTACTTCATCAACGGCCAGCACGTGCGCCGTCGCGACATCACCGACATCTTCCTCGGTACCGGCCTCGGACCGCGCGCCTACGCCATCATCGAACAGGGCATGATTTCGCGGGTGATCACATCCAAGCCCGAAGAGTTGCGCGTGTTCCTGGAAGAAGTGGCGGGCGTTTCCAAGTACCGCGAGCGCCGCAAGGAAACCGAGGCACGGCTGGAAGATTCAAAGGAAAACCTCAATCGCGTTTCGGACATTCTTTCCGAACTCGACAAGCAGGTTGAAAAACTCACCGAGCAGGCGGCGGTCGCGGCGAAATATCACGAGTTCAACAACGAGCTCAAGCTCAACGAAAACCTGTGGGCCTACACCAAGCAGCGCGAGGTAAAGGCCTCGAAAGAGCGCTACGCCAACGAGATCGTCAAGACGGAGACCGGCTTTGAAGGCGAGACAGCGCGGTTGCGGGAAGTCGAGACCGAGCTCGACAAGCTCAGACAGGATCATTACACCGAGACCGACCAGCTGACCTCTGCCCAGGCGGCGATGTTCGAGGCCAACTCAGCCGTGGTGCAACTTGAGCAGGAAATCAATTATCTCGGCGACAACCGCCGTCGCCTGACGGCGCAAATCGAGGCACTGGCCCAGCAGATCGGCGAAGTCGAAACCAATCACGAGTCCACCTCCAACGAACTCGAGCGCTGGCATCGTGAGCTTGCCAGCGGCATTGACCGCGTCGGTGAGGCCCGCGAACGTGCCGAGGTGGTGCGCAGCGAAGTGCCGGCATTTGAAGAAAAGCTGCGCGACGCGATTGCAGCCACGCGCAGTATTGAAAACGAGGTGCGCACGGCCGAACAGGGGCAGGCACTGGAAGAGGCCCGCGAATCCAACGCCCTCAAGATCCTGTCACAGCTGGAGCAACGCAAGAACCGCCTGACCACCGAGAACATGAATCTGGTGGTTCCTGAACCGGATGCGCTGGCCCAGGTGGAAGGCGAGCGTGCCGAGATCCAGGAGCAGGTGCTGCTGATCGAAGAGCAGATGGCGGCTGCGGACCGCCGCCTCGCCGAGCTCGAATCGGCGCGCAAGAAATCCATCGAATCGATCGGTGACGCCACCCGCGAACTCGCCCGTATCGAGGCGGCCCTGCTGGCCCTGCAAAACCAGCAGGCGCGGCTCGACAACAACAACCGCCTCGCGATGTGGCTGTCGAAGTACCAGCTCGACAATGCCCCGCGCCTCTGGCAGTCGATCAAGATCAAGCAGGGCTGGGAAGACGCGCTGGAGTCCGCGCTGGGCCTGAAGCTCAATGCGATCAAGCTGTCCGACAAGAGCGCAATCGATCGCATCGCCGGTGATCCGCCGCCCGGCAGCGTGTCGCTGTACTTTGAAAATGGCGATGCGGCGTCATCGGCGGCCGCCGGCTTCACACCGCTTTCGGATTGGGTGACGGCGGAGAACGCCGCGGTCATGCCGTTCGTGCGCGAGGCACTCGCCAACGTGTTCGTGCTGGAAAACGAAGCGGATGCGCGCAGCAAAATGGCGGCACTGCCCTTCGGTGCGGTGATGGTGACGGCCAACGGCCATCTATATTCGCAACACGGCCTGGTGTTCCACGGCCCGCAGTCCGAATTGCACGGCGTGCTGCAGCGCCAGCGCGAAATTGAATCGCTCAAGGCCGACCTGCCGGGCAAGATCGAAGCCCGCCATGCGCTGGAAGCCGCGCTGAAGGAAAGCGAAAACCAGCTGACCGACACGCAGGAGTCGCTGCGCGACCTACGGCTGCGCAGCCAGGAGGCGAAGAACCGCGAGCACGCCCTGCAGATGGAGGCGCTGAAGCTGTCGCAAGCGGTGGCCCAGGCCGAATCACGGCGCGGCGCGATCCGGGAGGAGCTCGCCGGCATCGACACCGAGATCGAGAAAGAGCGCGCCGAAATGGCCGAAGCCCAGGCGCGGCTTGAAGAGGGCGGCAACAAGATCGGTGAGATGACCGACAAGCTCATGGAACTTGAGCAGGCGCAGCAACAGGCCGAGCGCGCGCTGGCCGATTCGCGCGAGAGGGTGAACGCCGCCGATCGCGCCGCACAGGAGGCCAACTATTTTGAACGGTCCTGCCACGACAAGATCAAATCGCTGACTGACATGGTGTCGCAACTCGCACAGCGTGCCGAAGCAGTGACCATGAGCCGCAATGCCTTGCAGGGCGAGCTGGAAAACCTGCAGGAAGGCAACATCCGCGAACGCCTGCAGGCGGCACTGGAATCGCGCGCCGACAAGGAAAAGGCGCTGGCCGCGGCCCGCGAGGCGATGGATTCCGCCACCGGCCGCCTGCGCGAGCTGGAGGAAAAGAAGGGCATCATCGAGC
>CAYSKY010000224.1:0-5959 GCA_964431425.1 uncultured Burkholderiales bacterium | reverse complement strand
ATCATGGACACCGCCGGCCGTATCGACAAGTTCCGCCAGCGTCACGCCCGCACCAGCGGCGCCAAGGCTGCCGCAGCGCCGGCTGAAAAGTAACCGGCTTCACGCCACCGCAAAAAAGGCAGCCCAGGCTGCCTTTTTTGTTTTTCTACACGCGCCGACTGCAAGCAGCGGGGCAATGCCGGCCGGTAAAATAGAGTAATGATTTCCATCCTGCGTCAACCCATCGTATTTGACGGGACCAAGAGTCCCGTCAAATCGGCGCTCTTCGTGCTGATCTGTGCAGCCTGGATCATGCCCGGACTCGTGGGCCACGACCCATGGAAGCCGGATGAGGCGAGCATATTCGGCGTGGTCTATTCGATGATTCGCGACGGCACCTGGCTCATGCCGAACATCGCGGGGACACCGGCGTATGAGTACCCCCCGCTTTTCTATTGGCTTGCCGCAGCCGTCGCGAAACTTCTATCGCCGGTCTTGAGTCTCCACAACGGCGCGCGCCTCACCAGCGGCCTGCTGATGGCGGTCACGCTGGTTTACACACACAAGACGGCCACCCGCCTGTTTGATGAGCGCGCCGGCCGCATCAGTGTGCTGTTGTTGATCGGATGCCTCGGAATGTTCCTGCGGGGGCATGAACTCAACCCCGAACTTGGCGGCCTGGCCGGACTGGCAGTGGCGCTGTACGGCCTCACCCGCATCCGCTCCGAGCCGCGCAAAGGCGGCACCACCACCGGTATTGGCGCCGGCATCATCGCTTTGTCGGTTGGCCTGGTGCCCGCGCTGGTGCCGCTGCTGATTTCGCTTGCATTGCGGTGGTGGCTGCGCGAAGGCAGCAACAGAACGTTCACCCGCGGCATCGGAATCTCGCTGCTGGTGGCGCTGCCCTTCATGCTGGCGTTCCCCATGCTGCTGGTCGCCCAGGGCGAGCCCCTGCAACCCTGGTGGGGCGCCATACTCGGTACGCCACCCGATACCGGCGTTCTGCGACGCACTGCTGACATCACTTACTTTGTAACCGTGCTTCCCTGGTACGGGCTGCCGGCGCTGCCACTGGCAATCTGGCTATGGTGGAAGGAGCGCACACGCTTGCGCGAACGTTTTGAGCTGGCCATGCCGCTGGTAGCGTTTATCGTACTGGTGCTCGAACTATCGTTGTTGCGCAAGGGCAACGACGCCGTGGCAATGGTGATGCTCGTCCCGCTGGCACTGGCTGCCGCCAGTACATTGGACAGGTTGCCGCGTGGCTTCGCCAGTTTCATGGACTGGTTCGGGCTGGTTTTTTTCGGATCACTGGTATTTCTGTTGTGGACATTGTGGGCCGCGGCGCTGACCGGCATTCCGCGCAACTTCGCACGTTGGGCCATGCGGGAGGCGCCTGGATTTGAAGTGAAATTTTTGTGGCTGCCTTTTCTCATCGCCCTGGCGCTCACCCTGGTATGGCTGTATGCCGTGGCGCGGGCACATCGCAATAACCGCCGTGCTATCGTCAACTGGGCTTCGGGCCTAACCATGTTCTGGGTGTTGCTGAATCTGTTCGGATTGCCGGCCGCAGACCATGTGCGCAGTTACCGGAACGTCGTCGCCGGCCTCAGTTCACTGATTGATCCGGGAGCACGGTGCGTTGCGCAGAGCGGAGTGGCTGATGCACAACGCGCCTCGCTTTACTACTTCGCCAGCCTCAAATTGCAGCCCGCCACTTCGCCGGCAGCAACCAACTGCGACTGGTTGCTTACCCAGGGCACCAAAGATCGCGTACCGGCAGTGGAGGCAACGTGGGCCTTGGTATGGGAAGGCGCGCGGCCTGGCGACAACAGCGAGCGCCTGCGCCTGTACAAGCGGTAGTCCGCCGGGGCCGTCGAACTGTCAGCCCGGCTGCGCGAGCTGCTCGTCGATCAACTCGATCCAGTGGCGGATCGGAATTTTGGAACTGGCATTGAGGCCCGCTTCGATGTGCGCGAGGCAGCCAATGTTCGCCGTGGCCACCAGTGCCGGGGCCCCGGACTCGAGCGCCTTCACTTTGTTCGCCAGAAGTTGTTGGGAGAGTTCAGGCTGCAGGATGGAATAGGTGCCGGCAGAGCCGCAGCAAAAATGCCCGTCAGGTACCGCGCTCAGTTCAAAGCCGGCGTCGCGCAGCAGTCCTTCCACCACACCGCGGATTTTCAGACCGTGCTGCAGGCTGCAGGGCGAGTGAAAAGCGATGCGCGAGCCGGCGGCGGGACGCGCGGCGAGCAATGCGGACAACGCGGCGCTTTCTGCAGCGATTACCTGCGACACATCCCGGAACAGGTCAGAGACGCGTTGCGCCTTGTCGGCATATGCGCTGTCGTTTCGCAGGATGTGGCCATACTCCGCCACCATCGTGCCGCACCCTGAGGCGGTGACCACGATCGCCTCCGCGCCCGCTTCGATGTGGGGCCACCAGGCGTCAATATTGCGCTTGATATAGAGGTGGCTTTCCACCGGATCGTTGAGGTGGTGCGGGATGGCGCCGCAGCATCCGGCATCCGGCGCGGGGAACAGCGAGATGCCCAGCCGGTCCAGTACCCGGGTAGTCGCGGCGTTGATCGAAGGCGCCATCGCTGGCTGCACGCAGCCGCCCAGCACCAGCATGCGCCGTGCATGGTGCGGCGCCGGAGTTTCTCCGGGATCGCGACGCGCGGTGATTTTCCCCGCCAGCGCTGAGGGCAGCATTCCCTTCACCGCGCGGCCGACGGTCAGCCCGGCACTGAACAGTGCCGTCTGCGGCAGCAGGTTTTTGAGCACCCGCCGTTTGAGCCCTTCACCTGTACCCCGCCCCACTTTGCGTTCGACCAGCTCGCGACCGATGTCGATCAGGCGCCCGTATTGCACGCCGGAAGGGCAGGTGGATTCGCAGGAACGACAGGTGAGGCAGCGATCCAGATGCAACTGGGTTTTGGCCGTGACCGGCTCACCCTCCATCACCTGTTTCATCAGATAGATGCGGCCCCGCGGGCTGTCAAGTTCGTCGCCCAGCAGGTTGTAAGTCGGGCAGGTGGCCAGACAGAAACCGCAATGCACGCACTTGCGCAGAATGCTGTCAGCCTCCTCGCCCTCGGGGGTGTTCTTGATCCAGTCGGCCAGATTGGTTTGCATAATGGATTCCGGTCAGGTCGCAGTGGCGTTCAAATCAGAAGTTGTCCATGCGGCCGGCATTGAGCACGTTGGCCGGGTCGAAGGAGGCCTTCAGGTTGCGGTGAATCCGTGCCAGTACCGGCTGCAGAGGGTGAAATACACCTGCGGATTTGTCGCCGTGCCGGAACAGGGTCACATGGCCGCCGATTGCCTCCACCTTACTCCGCATCGCCGCGGCATCGGCGGAGCCGCGCCCCCAGCGAAGCGCGCCTCCCCATTCCATCCACTGTGGCAGATTCAGTCCCAACGGCGCGCTGGTCGGCGGCACCGACAGACGCCACAGTGGCTCGGCCGGCGCAAAAAACGCCGCACGGTGATCGCGAAGATCAGCCCAGAAATTGTCAGCATCGCCGGCAGACACCTGTTCACCTCCGAGTTTCTCGCGTGCCGCACGTACGCCGGCCGCCGCGCCCGACAACCGCAGCATGGCGATGCCCTCGTGCCATGAGGTGGCTGAAATCGGCAGCGGTTGCCCCGCCCACTCATTGAAGCGCCGGATGGCCGTAGCCTCATCCATGGTCTGCCGCAGAGTGACTTCCTCGGTGGGTCGCGGCAGCACCTTGAACGATATGTCCAGCAGCACGCCCAGCGTTCCCATGGCCCCCGTCATCAGGCGCGACACGTCGTAGCCGGCGACATTCTTGATGACACGTCCACCGAACTGCAGATCCTCGCCCTTGCCGCTAATGATGCGCGTACCCAGCACAAAGTCCCGCACGGCACCCGTGTACGGGCGGCGCGGCCCTGACAAACCCGTGGCCACAGTGCCGCCAATCGTTGCACCCTGCGCGAAGTGCGGCGGCTCAAAGGGCAGCATCTGGCCCTCGGCTGCCATGGCCGCCTCCACCTCGGCGAGCGTGGTACCGGCACGTACCGTCAACACCAGTTCTTTCGGCTCGTAGTCAATGATGCCGCTGTAGGGCCTCATCTCCAGCCACTCGCCGGCGATAGCGCCGCCGTAAAACGCCTTGCTGCCTCCACCGCGTATCGCCAGCGGCGCAACGCCGGCCTGTGCCGAGCGCACCCGCGCGATGGTGGATTCAATAAATTCTTCCATGGCTCCCACTCAGGATCGCTCCGTTGAAAGGTTCAAAACCGCGGGATCCCGGCACGCGGCACCGCGCCCTCGCGCACATGCATACCGCCCCACTCACTGCAGCGCTTCAATTCCGGAATGCCCTTGCCGGGATTGAGGATGCCGGCGGGGTCGAATGCCGCCTTGATGGCATGAAACGCCGCCAGTTCCTCTGCCCGGAACTGTACGCACATCTGCCGCAGTTTTTCGACCCCCACACCATGCTCGCCGGTGATGGTGCCGCCCACCTCCACGCAAATTTCCAGCATGCGGCCTCCCAACTCCTCGCTGCGTTCCATCTCGCCCGGCCGGGTGGCATCGTAGAAAATGCACGGATGCAGATTGCCGTCGCCGGCATGAAAAACATTGGCGACCAGCATGCCGTATTCATCGGCCAACTGTCGGTAGCGTGCCAGCACATCTGCAAGGCATCGCCGCGGAATGGTGCCGTCAATGGTGTAGTAGTCGGGACGGATGTTGGCCAGCGCCGCGAACGCACCCTTCCGGGCCCGCCACAATCTTTCCCGCTCCGCCTCGTCGCGCGCACGCCGGATTTCCTGCGCGCGGCACTCTTTCAGGATGCCCTCTACCTGAACGAGTTGATCGAGCACCTCCTCGCGCGTGCCGTCGAGTTCAATGAGCAGCAGGGCCTCGGCATCCAACGGAAACCCGGCCGCCATGAACTTCTCGCAGGCCTCAATCACCATCCTGTCCATCATCTCCAGTGCCGCGGGGATTACGCCCGCACCGATGATGCGGCCAACGGCGTTCGCGCCATCGCTCACGCTGGGGAACGCCGCGAGCAGCGTTTCCACATGCTGCGGAAGTGGCGTGAGCTTGACCACGATTTCGGTGACGAGTCCCAACAGGCCCTCCGAACCGGTTACCACGGCCAGCAGATCGTAACCGGCTGAATCCAGCGACCGGGCGCCGACGGTGACCACTTCGCCGCTGCTGAGTGCCAGGCGCACCTGCAGGATGTTGTGGGTGGTCAACCCATATTTCAGGCAATGCACGCCGCCGGAGTTTTCCGCAACGTTGCCGCCGATCGAGCAAATCAGCTGGCTGGACGGGTCCGGTGCGTAGAACAGACCATACGGCGCCGCCGCATCGCTCACGGCAAGATTGCGCACGCCGGGCCCCACGGTGGCGGTGCGCGCCAGGGCGTCAACCTCGCCCATGGTATTGAGACGGGTCATCACCAGCAGGACGCCGTTCTCGTGCGGAATCGAGCCTCCGGAAATGCCGGTACCCGCGCCGCGCGTGACGACCGGCACGCTCTGCGCCGCACAAGCGGCCAGAATCGCGCACACCTGCGACTCCGCTTCGGGCAACACCGCGCACATCGGTAACGCCCGCTTGGAAATGAACGCGTCAGTTTCGAACGGCCGCAATCGTTCCCGGTCGGCGATGACACTCACCGACGGTCTGATGCGCGAAAACTCGTTCAGAAGTTGTGGGTTCACGGGGCGACAGGTGCCGGTGCGGGCCGGTTCAGAAACGCGGGATGTCCGGATGCGGCAGATTGTTGTCCGGCCCGCCTCGCACCCGCATGCGGCCATATTCGGCGCAACGGTGCAGGGTGGGAATGGCCTTGCCCGGGTTGAGCAGCATGGCCGGATCAAACGCCCGCTTGACCTCGAAAAACATTTCGCGCTCGGCGTCACCAAACTGGCTGCACATCTGGTTGATCTTTTCGATCCCCACGCCGTGTTCGCCGGTGATGGTGCC